>CANLAC010000001.1 GCA_947488645.1 Actinomycetota bacterium
TCTGTGTACTCAACTGATTTTGCAAAGATCACACAAGCTCCGGTATTCCACGTTAATGGCGATGATCCCGAAGCATGTGTTCGAGTCGCACGTTTGGCTTTCGAATATCGTCAAGAATTCAACAAAGATGTTGTAATCGACATGGTTTGCTACCGTCGCCGTGGACACAACGAAGGTGACGAGCCAAGCTTCACTCAGCCATTGATGTACAAGATGATCGATGCAAAGCGTTCAACTCGTACTTTGTATACCGAAGCACTTGTGGGTCGTGGAGACTTGACACCAGAAGAGGCAGATGAGATTGCACGGGATTACCAAGCACAACTGGAATCTATCTTTGCTGCAGTAAATAACATCGAGCCAGACCATGATGCGAATTTCAAAGCTCCTGTTGCTCCAGAGCCAGACTTGATTACAACTGCAATCACCGAGGGCCTTGCACAAGAAATTGCTGCAACTCAATTGGCAGTTCCTGAAGGCTTTAGTGTTCATCCAAAATTGAGTCCGCAACTTGCAAAGCGAGTTGAGTCCCTCAATGATGGAACGATCGACTGGTCTACCGGTGAAATGTTGGCCTTTGGTTCACTTCTTAAAGAAGGTCACCCAATTCGTCTTGCTGGACAAGATGCTCGTCGTGGAACTTTCTCAAACCGTCATGCTGTCATCATTGATAAAGAAAATGGCAACGAGTGGACACCACTTCGCGGACTTATCAGTGATGAAAATCAGTTCTTTGTCATCGACTCTTTGCTCAGCGAATACGCTGCTATGGGCTTTGAATACGGATACAGCCTTGAGCGAGAAGAAGCGTTAGTTCTATGGGAGGGCCAGTTTGGCGATTTTGCCAACGGTGCTCAAACAATTATTGATGAATTCATTTCATCCGCTCTGCAAAAGTGGGGCGAGCGATCTTCGGTTGTACTACTTCTGCCACATGGCTATGAAGGACAAGGACCGGATCACTCTTCTGGGCGTATTGAGCGCTTCTTGCAGCTATGTGCAGAGCAGAACATGACCGTTGCACAACCTGCAAGCCCGGCAAATTACTTCCACTTGCTTCGTTGGCATGCAAAGAATCCTGCGCGACGTCCATTGGTTGTCTTTACACCTAAGTCAATGCTTCGCCTGAAGGCTGCAGCATCTGCCTTGTCAGATTTCACAACTGGTCACTTCCAAGAAGTAATTGGTGATGATTCAGTTCAAAATGCGTCTCGCGTGATTTTCTGTTCAGGAAAGATCTATCACGATCTAGTAGCAGAGCGAACAAAGCTTGGTGAGACCGGAACTGCAATTGTTCGAGTTGAACTGCTGTATCCACTTCCTGTTGATGAAATGGTTGCAGAAGCTAACAAGCATCCAAATGCAAACTTGCTGTGGGTTCAAGATGAACCTGCAAACCAAGGCCCTTGGTCACACATTGCATTGCGCACATCAGAAGCACACGGTGGACATGGATTTGGTACTCGCACTTTGCGTCGTATCTCTCGCCGCGCAACTGCATCTCCTGCAACTGGTAGCCACCACTTACATGAAGATGAGCAAAAAGCGTTGTTGCTTGAAGCCTTTACGCGCTAGAGGTTTTCTTTCTACTTTTCTTAATTCGCATCAGCACAACACCTATAACCTCATTGGCTGGAATCCATCCCCAGGTGCGTGAATCAGTGCTCTCTTCATTGTCACCCTGAACCCAGTAATTTCCTGCATGAAACTTTTGCACTCTTTTAACCAGAAAAATTCCTGGACGTTCTTCGCGCTCGACAACTACAACCTTGCTAACAAGGGAGTTTCCAACCGCCTCTAGACCTGGCGCAGCATCTAGCCAGCTAACAAATAACCAGTCGCCATCTCGGTAGGCGGGAAGCATGGAGCCGCCTGCGACCCTGACTGTGCCAAATTTGCTCACGGGCGGTAGTCTCGCACCATAAGCACTGCAATTCCATTACATCAATAAGTGCTTAATAGGGGAGAAGAAAATGTTTGCACCAAAGACAACTGTCTACGCACACTGCGATCTTCCATGTGGTGTTTACGATCCAGCGCAGGCAAAGATTGAAGCGCTATCTGTAAAGGCATGCATGGAGAAGTACGCAGCTAACTCAGATGCAGATTTCCGCTCACGTTCAGTGGCGATCAAGGAAGAGCGTTCACATCAGGTCAAGGAGCACCTATGGGTGCTGTGGACTGATTACTTCAAGGCTCCACACTTTGAGGCATACCCACAGTTGCACTCATTGTTTAATGAGGCAACAAAGCTTGCAGGTGCTGCAGGCACAAAGGGAACTCAAGATGTTGCAGTTGCAGATTCATTGATCGCAAAGATCGATCAGATTGCAGAGATTTTCTGGGCCACTAAGAAGGCTTAGTTTTTATTTGTATCCTGAACAAGATTAAGAGCAGCGGTGCGGGCGAGGAAAGATACTCGCTCCACCGTTGATCTTTTTATCAAGGCTGCTGCAATCTGGCGATCATGTTCATAGACTTCACATTCAAAAGTTAACTCTTTTCCTTCAATCTCAATCACGCGTGATGTGCCGCGGAGCTCTGCGCCAATACTTGCAGGCGATAGTGAAATGAATTCAACACTTATTGGGATGGTTGTCTCTTCCGGTTCTAGAAACAGATCTAGAGACAGTATCGCTGCATGCTCCATCAAATTAATGAGCAGTGATGGCGCGATGATTGGAAGATCACCAATACCGATTGCAACTGATGTGTCGCCAGGACGCACGATCATTTCAGTTAAACCAACAGCGCCAAGGACCTCTTCATCAGGATGCATTGTTATCGCCCTGAGCATCTGGCTCGAAACGGACAGCACGATCCGCCGAGTTCTCTTTAACTAGATCTGTTGACATCGCCTAAAACACTATCGTTAAAACAGGGTTTCTGGCTCTCCCAAAGGCGTTTCAACGGTTAACTCTTTTCCATTATTTGCCACGCTGTTTACCGCATCTGAAACGGGGCGAGCGATTACGATGGATTCTGGGTGCTCAACTACCATCATCGATTTCAATTCATTCACATCGGTATTACGAGGGTTAAGCCATAAATCCCAACGATCAGGCGGCATGAAAACTGGCATGCGGCTATGAATTGTTTCTAGCTCGCCTTGTGCTTCTTGTGTGATGATCGATGCGGTTTCAATTACTTCGCCATTTGGCGCTGTCCAACTACTCCAGATTCCGGCAATGGGAAGTTGCATGCCATCACGAGCCGAAATATAGAAAGGTTGTTTTGGTCGGTATTGACCTAAAGCTGTTGCCCATTCGTAATACCCAGCTGCAGGAATTAAACATCGCGTAGATCTAAATGCATTTCTAAATGTTGGCTTTTCATGAATAGATTCACTACGTGCGTTGATAGCTCTTGATTGCGAAGCACGTGCTTCTTGCATATCTGTTAACCAGGGACCGATTAATCCCCAGGAGACTGTCGCTAATGCTTTTTCGCTCTTTAGGTCTTTGCCAGAACGGTCATTGGCACGAACTATGTAAATCGGATTAGTTGGTGCGATATTCCAATTCAGTGGCAGTGAGCTTTCCGGCGATGTGCCGGTGACCTCGAACTGCTCCATAAGTTCGCGCATATCGGCTGTTTGCGCATAACGACCACACATAATTCAAGGGTATCGCAGGTATGGGCACGGGTTAGAATAAGGCGATGACAAACAACGCTCACTGGCCAGCGATTTATCGCGGTGCAACACCAGTTGATATCAACGTTGTCATTCCTGGATCCAAATCTGTTACCAATCGAGCTTTGATTTTGGCCGCCCAAGCAAAAAGCCCATCAACATTGCGACGCCCGCTTGTATCGCGCGATAGCGAATTAATGGTTGCTGGCTTAACGGCGCTAGGAATTGGAATCGTAGAGACCACCGCCGTTGTCGATGGCAACGAAGAGTTGCAATGGATTGTTACACCTGCGCCAATGCGCGGTGGAGTGCGTGTAGATGTGGGAAATGCCGGAACTGTTATGCGTTTCTTACCACCACTAGCTGCTCTTGCCACAGGTGAAGTAATTTTTGATGGTGACCCACGTTCCTATGAACGTCCATTAGGGCCGGTAATCAAGGCGTTAGAAGAGCTCGGCGTATCTATTGATCATGAAGATCGCTATAGCCTGCCCTTAAAATTAAATGGAACCGGAAAAATTGACGGTGGTGAAATAACAATTGATGCCAGCGAATCAAGTCAATTTCTTTCAGCACTTCTTTTAGTAGCACCGAGTTTTACTAAGGGGATAACTGTTAAGCACAAAGGTGGCTTATTGCCATCAATGCCACATATTGAAATGACTGTAGATATGTTGCGCCAATTTGGAGCAACGGTAGAGGTTGATTCAGTTGCACAAACGTGGAGTGTTAAGCCAGGTGCTCTCCATGGTTTGGATCTAGTAATCGAGCCAGACCTTTCTAATGCCTCGCCCTTTCTTTCAATTGCCATGGTGTGTGGTGGGCGCGTAGCGATTGCTGATTGGCCAATCAAAACCACACAACCAGGTGATCAACTACGAACAATCTTTGCAGATATGGGTGCGCAGTTCTCCTTTGGAGATAATGGATTAACAATTATTGGCACTGGAAAAATTCATGGAATAGATGTTGATCTGCATGATGTTGGTGAATTAACCCCTTCTATTGCAGCCCTAGCCGCACTTGCTGATTCACCTTCACATTTGCGTGGGATTGGTCATTTGCGCAAACATGAAACTGATCGTTTAGCGGCGTTAACCCGCGAGATAAACGCATTAGGTGGCAAAGTCACAGAAGAAGAAACCGCATTACATATAACCCCAGCGCCATTACATGCAGGCGTTTTCCATACCTATGACGATCACCGACTAGCAACAGCCGGTGCTGTACTAGGGCTGGTAGTTGAAGGAATCGAAGTAGAAAATATTGCAACTACACGAAAAACTTTGCCAGATTTTCCAGGGCTGTGGAGCTCACTTTTACTATGAGTCCTCGCGAATACGATGAATCAGATGCGCGAGTTCGCCCATCACGCAGTACACGCCCACGAAGTAAAGATCGTCCATCACATAGTGACGCAATATCTGCATTAGTAACAACCGTCGATCGGGGACGACAAACGTGTATTACAGAAGATGGAACGATCCTGACAGCAATGCGTGCACGCGAACTTGGGCCAAAATCTGTTGTCACAGGTGACAATGTTTCAATCGTTGGAGATGTAACCGGCTCAGAAGGATCACTTGCCCGAATTGTTGCAGTTCAAGATCGTCGTAACTCCTTAAGTCGCACAGTCGATGATGCGGCGCAAGTAGAACGCACAATCGTTGCAAATATTGATCAACTAGTAATTGTTGTGGCAGCTGCTAATCCAGAACCTCGTCGTGGTCTGATTGATCGGTTCTTGGTCTCGGCTTTCACTGAAGGAATTACTCCAAAGATCGTTGTTACAAAGACAGACATCAGCGAGGTTCCAGTATTTCTAGCAGAGTATGCCGAGCTTGATATTGAAATCATTCACACCGCAATCAAGAGTGAGTCACGGGCTAAGGATTTAGCAAAGTTGCATCAAGTTCTTGAAGGAAAGATTTCTGTTTTAGTTGGACATTCAGGTGTTGGTAAATCAACATTGATTAACGCACTTGTGCCAGAAGCCGATCGCGTAACAGGTGATGTGAATGAGGCAACCGGTCGTGGACGTCACACATCATCTAGTGCGATCGCATTGCCACTTGTCGATAGTGATGGATGGATCATTGACACACCTGGTATTAGAGCATTTGGGCTAAGTCACATCGATAACCAGCGAATTGTTGATGCTTTTAGCGATTTATCTGAAGTGGCAGCAAATTGCCTATCTAACTGTTCTCACTCAGAGAGTTCTTGCAAATTAGATGCATGGGCAAGCCCTGATGGGGTTCCAAATGCCCACCGAACTGCACGCCTAGCAAGCCTTCGTTCGTTGTTAGCGGTCAAGGATGCACCTGTTGCAATAGTCGAGGAATAGACTGACACCACCATGAGCAACGATAAGAGTTCTATTGATCTGCAGGATGATCTAGCACTTGCGCACGCATTAGCTGATCTAGCAGATGCCATCACTCTTAATCGTTACCAAGCCCAAGATTTAGTGATAACTAACAAGCCAGATAACACGCCAGTAACAGATGCTGATCGCGCAGTTGAAACTGCAATTCGCGAAGCATTAGCGACACATCGCCAAACAGATGGGCTAGTTGGCGAAGAGTTTGGAAGCGATAAGGGAACTTCTAATCGTTATTGGGTCATTGATCCAATTGACGGAACTAAGAACTTTATGCGCGGAGTTCCGACGTGGGCAACTTTAATTGCTCTTGTAAATGTTGATGCATCAGGTATTGAAGAAGTTGTTGTGGGGATTGCAAGTGCACCCGCACTTGCACGACGATGGTCAGCAGCTAAGGGCCTAGGTGCCTATGTCAGATTTAATTCAGGAAGTGCTGACGATCTCTGGGAGGAGTTTGACGCTTCATCAAATGAAAAAAAGATTTCAGTGTCAAAGGTTGCAAAACTCTCTGATGCTTCAATTTCTTACTCAGATTTTGTTGGGTGGGGAGATCGGCTAGAGCCTTTCCAGAAAATGCTTGCAAATGCTTGGCGCACACGGGGCATTGGAGACTTTTGGTCCCACATGCTAGTTGCCGAAGGCGCAGTAGATGTTGCAATAGAACCATCACTTGCAGTGTGGGATATGGCAGCGCTGGACATTATTGTTCGTGAAGCTGGCGGAGCATTTACAAACACAGCAGGGCAGAACGGCCCATTTGGTGGGAGCGGAGTTTCAACAAACGGGGCACTCCACAACGCCGTGATTAATGGGTTGAATCCATGAGTCAACTACTAGAGCCGGTAACACTTTCTGTGCAGGGAATGACCTGTTCTTCATGTGTTAACACAGTGGAAAAGGCGCTCAATAAGGTTGAAGGTGTTAGTGCGACTATCAACTTTGCAACAGAGACTGCTCACATTTTGGCCCCGGCCGATATGAGTCCGAAGGATTTAATCAAGATTGTAGAAAAAGCAGGGTATTCAGCAACCTTATTGGTGGATGCACAATCAGTGACATTACACAGCAAGAAATCTGCTCGTGCATTCTTCTTTGCTTTCATTTTTGCAGTACCGGCTGTAGCTATTTCAATGGTTATGAGTTGGCATCACCAGATTGATATGTGGGTTCATCAGATTTTGGACAACTTTGGTCTGCCGCATCCTATGTATTCAGCAACTGCGTGGGTGGTAATTGCACTGAGCGCACCTGTCGTTTTACTCGTGGCTTACCCAATTCACAAAGCTGCCTTTAGAAACCTTATGCACCCAACGATGGACAACTTAATTTCTATGGGTTCATTGGCAGCTTTTGGTTGGTCCATATATGCAAATACCACTGGTGCTGGCGATGTCTATACCGAAGTCGCAGCAGGAGTTATCTTCTTTGTAATTTTGGGTCGCTACTTAGAAACCCGAGCAAAGGCAAAAGCAAGCAGCGCTCTTACATCTCTATTGGCGCTAGGCAGTAAAGAGGTAACAATTGTTCGTGGGGGATTCCCACTCATTGTTCCGATTGAACAGCTGCAAATTGGTGATGAATTTGAAGTACGCCCTGGGGATCGCATTGCAACAGATGGAATTGTAGTTAAAGGTGAATCTGCAGTTGATAATTCAATGCTGACCGGTGAAACAAAGCCGATTGATGTTCGCCCAGGATCATCAGTAATTGGCGCATCAATTAATCACAATGGTCGGTTAATTGTTCGTGCCACACGTGTTGGCAGCGATACCGAACTTGCTCGAATCACTGCAATGGTTATTAGCGCCCAAGGAACCAAGGCACCTATTCAGCGCTTAGCCGATCGAATCAGCGCTGTTTTTGTGCCGATCGTTACCGTGCTTGCTATTGGAACCTTTGCAGGTTGGTATTTCACAGGCTCAACACTTACCAAATCAATTTCTATTGCAATCACTGTGCTGGTAATCGCATGCCCTTGCGCACTTGGATTAGCAACACCTGTTGCACTGCTCGTGGCATCTGGCCGCGGGGCCGCACGTGGGATTGTGCTGCGTGAGCCACGTGTTCTAGAGGTTGCCCGCAATGTTGATACGGTGCTATTTGATAAGACAGGAACACTTACTGAAGGCGTGATGCTTGTTCAAGAAGCAACTATCTCCACAGCAGCAGGTGCGGTTTTAGGGCGTTCATTTGCAGAGATTGTGACAACTCAAAACATTGTGGCTTCAGCTGGTGCGATTGAAGCTCTGAATAATCACCCGATTGCACTATCAATCACAAAGTACGCCTTAGCTAATGCTGGACAAGCAGCACCTTCACGCCCAACCTTTGCTGTTTCTGATTTCTCAGTAACGCCAGGTTCAGGTGCGGCTGGTCGCGTTTCAATCGGTGGGCAATCACCAGTTGTTCTTATTGGTTCACCGGCTGCCGTTGCTCACAGCTCAACGGAGTTCCATAGTGAGATTAAATCTGGGATTGAACGAGGCCAAGCTGCCGGATTAACACTGGCAGTGCTTGCATGGGATGGTGTGGCTTTGGCCGTCTTTGCTGTTGGCGATCAACTAAAAAGTGATGCTGCAGAAACTGTCGTCGCACTTCGGGGCATGGGTATTACTCCATGGCTTGTCACAGGAGATAGCAGCGAGGTGGCAGCATCTGTTGCAACAACTGTTGGTATTGATGCAGCACATGTTGTTTCACATGCCTTGCCTGAAACAAAACTTGAAATTGTTGAACGTATGAAGAGTGAAGGTCACACCGTTTTAATGATTGGTGACGGAATCAATGATGCTGCAGCACTTACCGCTGCAGATCTTTCAATGGCTATGGGTACCGGAACAGACACTGCAATTAACAGCGCTGACATCACCTTGATGAACACAGGACTTGGCAGCGTTATTTCAGCACTGAAACTTTCAAAGAAGACCTTAAAGATCATTCGCTTAAACATGGGTTGGGCACTTATCTATAACGTCATTGGAATACCGATTGCAGCGGCCGGATTGTTATCACCGTTGTATGCAGCGGCTGCAATGGCGGCAAGTAGCGTGCTGGTTGTTACTAACTCACTGCGCATCAAATAAGTAGTAAGGGAAAGCAAAAAGGCCCTCGCAAGAGGGCCTTTTCCTATGTAGTAGCGGGGGCAGGATTTGAACCTACGACCTCTGGGTTATGAGCCCAGCGAGCTACCGAGCTGCTCCACCCCGCGTCGGTGATGCAATCTTATGCGTACCAATAGATAAAGACCAAATCCTTGCGATTGCCCGCATGAACTTGGCCTTTATCTGATGCATTAAATATTTAATGCATCACTTCTGTACTTCTTACTTTTTGTTTTGCGCACTGATTGCAGCATCAAGTGCTGACTTCAATCGCTTTTGTGCCTTGTCGTACTCTGCAAAGTCTCCCTTTGAAAGAGCGGCTAAGCCATCGGCATACGCCTTCTTTGCGCTAGCAAGTGAATTTGCTAGAGAAGTATTTGATGTTGTTCCGGTAGTGCCGTTAGTTGTTGTATTGCCGGCAGTAGTCCCAGAGTTACCTCCAAATACTTGATCCAATGCGCCTTTGAGAGTGTCGTCATAACCAATTTGATCTCCGAAGGAAACTAGAACCTTTTGAAGTAATGGATATGCAGATGTATTTGAAGTTGCCTTCACGTACACGGGTTGCACATAGAGCAATCCGCCACCAACAGGAAGTGTCAACAAATTACCAAGCACGACATCAGATCCACCACGACGGAGTAGTGATAGTGAGTTTGCAACATCAGGCTTTGCTTCAAAGTTCGAAGCAACCTGTGAAGGACCCGCAATGTTTGTGTTACGTGGCAGTTGGAGTACAGAAATCTTTCCGTAATCTGGACCTGGATCTGAATTAACTACTGCGAATGCAGAAAGGTTTTCACGTCCTCCTCGAGGAACAAATGGTGTTGTGAGTGAGAATGAAGGAGTTTTAGCTCCTGGCATTTGCAATGTTAAATAGTAAGGAGGCTGCGCAGATGCGTTACCGCCAAATGTTGATGGATCACGTGGCACGCGCCAGAAATCTTGACCACCATAGAAGGCTGCTGCGGTCTTAACGTGATACGAACTTAAAATATCACGCTGGACTCTAAACATATCTTCGGGATAGCGGATGTGGTCAAGGAGATCCTTTGAGATTTCACTCTTTGGTGTAATTACACCAGGGAAAGCCTTTGACCACGTCTTTAGAACTGGATCCTTTTCATCCCACTGATACAAAGTCACAGTTCCGTTATATGCATCAACTGTGGCTTTTACAGAGTTACGAATGTAATTAACTGTTTTATTGCCCTGTGCGGCAATGGATGCTGAATTAGTTGTAAGAGCATCAGCGGTTGCATTAGAAAGTGATGTTTGGCGTGAGTATGGATAGCCAGCACTTGTCGTGTAGCCATCAACAATCCACAAGATCTTCCCATCTACTAATGCTGGATATGGATCTCCATCAAGGGTCAACCAAGGCGCAACCTTTGAAACGCGCTCACGAGGGTTTCGTTCAAAGAGAATCTTTGAATCCTTGTTGATCAGTGATGAAAGAAGAATGCGCTGCTCTTGATACTTCAGTGCAAAGACAACCTTGTTGAGCAATGATCCAACAGGAACACCACCTGAACCTGAGTATGTGTAGTTTTTCTGACCATTAGCTGAGGCATCATCTGGATAATCAAACTCCACTGGAGTATCAGTCTTTACGCCACCAATAATTGAGTAGTCAGGAACATTCTCACCAAAGTAAACACGTGGTTCAAACTTTCCAAGAGTTCCTGTAGGTGGGAGATTTCCAACTGTAAATGATGGCTTTCCATCAGCATCTCGCTCATTTCCATACGCTGCAACAAAACCAAAGCCGTGCGTGTAGACAAGGTGGTCGTTGATCCAGTTTCGGGATGGATTTCCTTCGATGTTCAATTCACGAACAGCTACAACCACATCTCGCTTAACGCCGTTTACTGTATAGCGATCAACGTCTAATGACTCAGGGAAGCTGTAGTAGGGGCGAATTTGCTGAAGTTGTCTAAAGGTTGGCGATAGAACATTTGGATCCATCAAACGAATATTTGCAATCGTGGCAGCATCATTTGCAAGCTGGCCACTTGAAGTTGAAAGAGTTGCCTGATAATCAGTAACTGTCACATCTTCTAAGCCGTATGCAGCGCGAGTTGATTCGATATTTCGTTGAATAAACGGTGCTTCTTTTGAAGACTCACTTGGCTTAACTTGAAAGTTCTGAATTGCCGCTGGGTATAGACCTGCAATTAAGACAGATGAAATAACGAGCAAAGCCGTTCCTGCTGCAGGAAGCACCCATGAGCGACGAATGATATTTGCAAAGAAAAGGAGCGCACAAACAAGTGCGATTCCGGCAAGGATCGCCTTGGCAGGTAGTACTGCGTTTACATCGGTATAGGTAAGACCTGTGATGATCTTGCTTTCCTTCAAGGCCAATGCAAAACGATCAAACCAGTATGCAACCGCCTTAAGTAGGACTACCCCACCTAGTAATACTGAAAGTTGAAGACGAGCAGCAACTGTTGTCCGATCCTCTTGGACCTGCAGGCGAATTCCGCCATATAGGTAGTGAACAACTGTTGAGGCAATTATCGCCAAAACAAGAGTTGAGATTCCCCAACCAATGATTGTTTGCCAGAATGGAAGACGGAATGCAAAGAATGAAATGTCCATGTTGAACTGTGGATCTTTCACACCAAAATCAGTTGAATTCTTGAAGAGCAACCATGAGCTCCACAATGTTGAACCAGATGTTCCTGCAAAGTAGAAGAGTGCAACAAATCCACCGATAAATAAGCTTCGGCGAATTGGCTCAACCTGTGAACGGTAACGTTCAAGATTATCTGACTCCATTGTCATCGACACATATAGGGGGCGACGCTTGTATGCGATCCACACATTTGCCAAAACTATTGATGCAGTTAATAAACCTGTGACAAAAAATAGAAAAACCTTTGTACCGAGGATGGTTGACCATGTGCTTGTGAAATCAACGGACTTAAACCACAACCAGTCTGCGTAAAAACCACTGAGAGCGGTAAAGAGTGCTCCGGTGATTACAAGTACTCCGATAGTCAGAGCCAGTGGGCTCTTTCGTCCACGGAATTTGAAGGATGGGCGTTGGAACTGGGGGTTATTGGTCATGGGACAAAACTATCGCAAGGCGATTAGGGCTACCAATTCAACCTTCGTGCCGCTCAAAGATGCACACAATGGGGGCAGTAAGGCTAAATAACTCTCAGACTATGTGCGGGTGCGCTCAAGGTATGAAATGGCTTGAGCCAAGGTTGCAACGGTTATGACCTTAATTCCTTGGGGGACCTTGGCAACCTCTTCTGCGTTTCCAACTGGGGCAAAGAAGATGGTTGCTCCTACTTTTTTGGCAGAAAGGATCTTTTCGTTGATTCCACCAATGGGTCCAATGACCCCTCGATTGTTAATAGTTCCAGTACCTGCAATATGACGGCCCTGCATCAAATCCATCTCAGTCAGCAATTCCACTAGACCAATAGAAAATACGAGCCCGCCACTCGGGCCACCTGTTTCTCCTACTTTGAATTTAATTTTCTTGCCATCTAAAGCATTTGCTCGTGCAACACCTTGAGATCCATTACCCATGACTTCCGGATGAGATTGCAAATAATTAATTGCTGCACTTATTGCTTTGTCTTGCGAACCAACCATGTCAGCTTTTGCTTGCTTGCTTTCCTCTTTGCTACTTGTGCCAGGGGGGTAGATCGCAGATTTTGGATAGACAGCGCGTTCTGCGTCAATCCATGAGTAAATGAGTTCAGGTCCGAAGATCCATGTGTCTGGATTAGTAACCCGAATCGACATCAAATCAATACGACCGCTGGCCGGATAACTATCAAGATCTTTGATGGTGATAACACCCTTAAAGATATTTTGCGCTTGACCTGGTAACACAATTGCAAATGGAAGTGGAGCAACGGTTGCTAGTAGGAAAAAAATTCCTAGGGTCGCTGTAACAACTTTCGGAAGGGGTGAAAATCGCACTGAGGGCTCGAACTAGTTTGCATCCGGACGAATAACTGAAATACGTGAGGGCTTTTGCGTAGGGGGAGCAGAATCAAGATTGATTTCTCCAGGGGCCTCTAGCGATCCGCCATCTTCAACCTCATCGCGCGCTTGTGAATCGCGCAGAGAATCCTGAAAGCGCTGAAACTGACCAACAGAGCGCTGAGTCTCTTGCTGATACTTTCCTTCAAACTTTGATACCCATGTCACATAGCCAAGTGCACCAATTAAGCCGATAGCCGGCACTACCCACCAGATGAGAGCTGAGAATGCGTTGGACATGTGCTCACTCTATCGCGCTGGGAATAAAACCGCGTGCGAAGTTGTTCCAATGCTGGGAGGATTCAACCATGACGCCATTTGGTTTCAACCCAGGAGATTCAGAGGACTCGAACGAGCCTGTTGATTTTGCTGCCATGATGGAACAGATGCAACAACAGATCCAAGAACAATTCTCAAAGCTTGGAATAAATGGCCCTGGATTTACTGGATCGACTGAAGCATTACCTAAAAATATTGTCAGAGATACTGCAAAGAAATTTACAACTGCGCAAGGCTCTTCTCCTGTTGGTGCAAATGATGTTGCAGAGATAGAGCAGGCGTTTTCTATCGCCGAGCTGTGGCTTGATGAAGCAACCTTTTTTCCAAAATCTCCCAACATTGGAAATGTTGCACTAGCCCGCACTGATTGGGTTGACACAACATTACCTGGATGGCAAACATCTGTTGAGCCATTGGCAATGGGTCTCTCTTCTGCAATCGGGGAATTACTTAACCAAGCATCATTTGGAGAAGGGGAGGGGCCAGAAACTCCTGCCGATGAACAATCTCAGATGCAGATTCCAGTTGGGATGATTTCAGCCCTACTTAATTCATTTATTGGCTCACTAATTGCAACGCAATTGGGCCAAGCTATAGGCGGGTTAGCGGGCAAGGTGACCGGCGCACATGATGTGGGCTTGCCACTTGTCGATTCTGCATTTCCAACCCTTGTGCCGCAGAACATTAAGGAATGGGCAACAGATTTAGATATTCCACTCGATGAGGTTCGAATCTTCCATGCATTGCGCGAAGCAGCAGTTGCACGTTTATTTTCACACAATCCTTGGTTAGTTTCTTATATCCGCACTGCAATTACTGATTACGGCAAGGGAATAAACATTGATTTAGATGCGATCCAAGAGCAAGCACAACGAGCTTTTGAATCTGGCAATGGATTTGATCCATCAAACCCAGAAAGCTTCACAATTGCGCTTAATGAAGGAATCTTCACGCCACAAGAATCACCAGCACAGCGTGATGCATTAACTAAATTAGAAACTGTTTTGGCATTAATTGATGGATGGAGCGAAGAAGTTGTTGCGATGGCATCGGGAGATCGCCTACCTAACATTGCAGCACTTCAAGAAACGCTGCGCCGCCGCCGTGCAACATCTGCGCCAGCCCAACAGTTGTTTTCATCGATGCTTGGATTGCAGGTTTCACCACGACTTGCTCGCGAGGCAGCAGTTTTTTGGAAACAAGTTCGCGAATTGAAAAATGTTGAGTCGCGAGATCGTATTTGGAGTGGAATTCTTCCAACAGCAGATGATTTGTTGACACCTGAGAGATTCATGAAGAGCTTAGAAATCCCTGATGATTTGTCAGGGCTTATTTAGTTCATTGAACAGACTGAAATTCGCCTGGAAATAGAAAAGCGAACTCCCCGGTCACTTGCTCTAAATCAGCCTTCCCCTTGCTGATGTAGAACTGTTATCCGAGGAGTTCGTAGTCGTAAAGTAAGTGTTTCCTGAGGGTTTATCAACTCTGAAGCGCATTGACAAAGGCTAAATTCTTAAGATAAAGCAATTTTCTCCGCCTCCAATTCCATTGCAGTGAAGAAAGACTCGCGCCTACTCATGGTGAATCTCTCAAGGTTTAGTTGAGAGATGACATAACATTTAGGTGTGCAGGATTTTGATGAGACCAACCCATTTCTAGAACCATCCTTGGTTGAAACAACTCTTGAGGACCACACCCTTCCTGGAATCTCAGAGGGCGAGATAATTGTCATCAGATCAACCCGACGAAAGAAAAATGTCTCTGCTTATCGTCAGGGCGGGCGAATCGTGGTCTCAATTCCAGCCCGAATGAGCAAAGCTGATGAACGAGCGATGGTTCCTGAAATGGTTGCCAAGATCCGTGCCCAAGAGGCAGCCGCGACAATGAGTGAGGAAAGCCTTTCCATTCGCATAGGCGAACTGTTAAGTGAACTGGCCCCAGAAATTACCGTGCGGCCATCTTCGGTGAACTGGCGAGGGATGCGCGAGCGCTGGGGTTCTTGCACAGGGATTGATGGCTCAATTCGGATCTCAGACCGCCTCAAGGGCGCTCCCCAATACGCCTTGGATTATGTCCTCTTTCATGAGGGGATCCACCTGCAGTTCTTTGACCATGGCCCCGAATTTAAGGAGTTATTAGCCCGTTTCCCTGAAGAGGAGCTGGCTGAGGCGTATCTGAGTGGGTATGAGGCGGCTGAAACCGCACTCACCGCCCCAGAGGCTCTAAAAAAACTCCTAAATAAAGGTGCCTAGATACGCTCAATTAAGCGTGTTGGCGAGTAACCTCATACACGAACGCCTGCCCCACACGGGGAGCAATCCCGATGGGATCGCACGCGTCGATAGGAGGAAAAGAATGAGTGCAGAGACATACAAAGGTGACGCTTACTGCGTTAAGTGCAAAGCAAAGCGTGATTTCGAAGGAACTGTAAAGGTTTCTGAATCTGGTCGTCGCATGGCACAAGGCATCTGCCCAGTGTGTGGCACCAAGGTCAATCGCATTCTTGGCAAAGCACAGTAATTAAATTTCGTTTCGCGTAGGTGAGCTCTGGTTCACCTGCAAACGTCTAGCGTTCCAAAAGACCCTCGCACTTAACAGTGTGGGGGTCTTTTGTTTGGGATCAGGCAACTGCTGACTTGTTGCTGGCAGTAATTGCTTCGAACCATAGAGCCAGCAAATCCTTAGCACTCCACAGCTTCGGCCAAGGCCCTACATACGAAGCGCTCGCTAACAGCATCCTTCGGCACATGAGCACACTTCCTAATTCAACAGCCACATCAACTGAGCCACAATCAACTGTTGAAGAAAGCACCAGACGTACAACTCGCAGATATGTCAAGGGCTCCCGCCCAGCCCGAGTAACGAGAATTTCTATTGAGAGCTTGCTTACTGAGGCAGTAGAAGTTCCTAAGCCCCGACTTAAGCAGGGCGTCCACATAAGTCAACCCAAAGCAGATGAAGAGAAATCTTTAGTAATTGCTTCGGCTCATCATGCAATATCAATCCATCACCCTGGTGCGCGAGCCATCATTGCTAAGTTGGATGGTCAGCATTGCGCTGCCGATATCAGTAAGGAAATAGCCGCACCCCTTGATGTCGTTGAAAAAGTAATTAGCGAATTAGAGATCACGCAGTTGCTAGATGTTGCACATTCAAAAATCAGACTGCACAACAGATTCCAATCTCCAATTGCCGAACGAGCAGCCAATACAGAGGATCAAAGCAACGATGCATCTTTCAAACAGTTGCAGTTACGGATGTCTCCAGAATTAAGTCAAACAACGTGGATCCCCGGTGTTGTTGATGGGGGAGTACAGGCGCTCTCTTCCCGACAAAATTTCGGGGTTGAAATTTATGGTGAGAGTCGCTTAGCAACCTTGATTTATGCTGCCTTATTAGCTAGCGGGGTAACTAATACAAAGTTTTCAATTGCTTCCAACCGAACCTTGAATTCAATAGGCGATAATGATTTGGGTACAGGCGTCTTAAGAATTAGTGATTTTGGACTTAACTACAAGTCACGAATTGAAGAATTAACCAGAGAGTGGTCACTTTTTCCAACGGCATCAAAGAATGTTAAGGGAACTATCAATGCTCCTATTCCTGAGAATAATGTTCGGGTCATAGTTGGCGATTACACCCCTCAATTAATTGAACAATTGATGAGAGATCGAATGGACCACTTGTTTGTTGGCACTGTATTTGGGGGTGCTGCATATGCTGGCCCCTTGGTAAAGCCGGGCAAGACCCCCTGTGTGCAATGCCTAGATATTGGAAAGGCAGAGCGGTACGGGGCAGAACATTTGATTCCTGTGGCAGCTCATAACCTCGAAATTCCTGTGGCGGTCTCCTACCAAATCGCAGGAACCATCGTGCAAGCAATTTTGCAGCTAATCGATACCGGTATTTGCGAACTGACCGGTGCCCAATTGTGCTTCGACTACACAACTCCCGTTCATAAAGAGCCAGTCAGATTTGCTCGACACCCACAGTGCCAATGTCAATGGGGTTAATCACTTATCCACATCAGCGGAATCGAAAGAGATAGGCAGCTTAAGTATTAAACAGAATTCCCTAACTCAAAAGAAGGTCAACTAGAAATTAACAGGAGGAATAATGAACACAATTATAGAACGCGCGGTACGAATTGAACTCCAATTTCGCAACGCATTAATTAGGGAACATGATTCATTCTTTGCAAAATTAAAAGATGATCGCGGAGATGTACCCGGCTGGGTTCTTGTTGTATTAATGACAACTGGACTAGTAACAGCAATTTGGACAATTGCAGCTCCACGCTTAACTGCGATACTAAAAGACTCATTAGATTCCATGAATGGTATTCGTTAAACATCATGACCAACAAACCTGCCAAGCAAGCAAGGGCGAAGTCTCTTCAGTTTTTGCAAAAAGAAGATGGCAATGTTGAAAGTGCCCTCGTTTTGATTCCGATGCTGATTCTTTTTTTGGTAGGTGTGCAATTAATAGTTGCTACCAATATTCGAAATACCGAGATGGCTTTAGCTCAAGGAGAGGCTTCGGCTCGTGCTATTTCACATCAGTATCAGCTAGGTGATGAAGTAGTTGAAGTTGGTGGCCGAATCCAAAAGATTCAAGTTCTAATAACCCATCGCACCCACATACTTCCGCAAATAGTTCCAGGATTAGTTGCCCTGATGGGAGGAAACCCAGTTTCTGATGTGGTTGGGATTGCTGTAATTGAACCGGCTAATTCCTAGAGTTAGGGAAGCAAGTATGAAGATTTGGGCCAGACTAAAATCTGATTCCGGTAGTGCAATTGTTGAATTTGTTGCACTGGCAATTCCACTATTCATCCCTATATTTATATATCTCAATCATTTTTCCAGCGTTAGTGTAAATGAAGAGATTGCACGATCCATGGCTCGAGAAGTCCTTCGTGTGTATGTAATAAGTGAAGATGAATCTGCAGCCCGCAATCTTTCTAGCCAAGCTACGAACCTGCTTGCACGTCAATGGAAGTTAACTAATTCTGAAGTCGCCTCACTCCGAACACAGATGGACTGCACTCACAATCCTTGTTTATCAGCCAAGGGCAGGATCAAATTAACGATTTCTTTCACCGATGAACAAACGGGTCGAGTTGTTTCTGCTAGCGCTCAAGAACATCTAAGCCCATGGCTTCCTTGAGTACTGGAAGATTTCGAGGTTGCTTTCGAAAGATTGGCGATGAATCAGGATCAATTGCTGTAATTGTCATTGGGTTATTCATTATTACCGTTGCTTCCCTTATGGTGATGACAGATGTATCGACGGTCATAGTTGCGAAACGTTCCTTGGCCCAAGCAACTGAGGCAGCAGCTCAGCGAGGTGTCCACACTTTAGACAAGAGCAGCTACTACAAAGGCAAGGCAAACATATTTACAGTGCCAATGGCGATAGCAACGAATCGGGCACATCCTGTGATTCCAATCGATTGCCTTCGAGGCGGATTTGAAGTTCTGCTCGAGCTACATTCATGGAGCAATGACAACAGTGATTTAAAGTGGCATCACTTGAAGGGGATACAGCTAACCAATTACCAATGCGATGGACAATCGTTAGATATTGAAACAAGGTCAGAAGTTAATTTGCCATTCAAGGTTCCATTTTCTTCTATTGATTCAGTGTTTTTAACTTCGTCAGCGGGAACTGCAAATCAGGTTCAAGAAGGCTTTTATCTATTCGGAATTCGCTTGCACTAGTAGGCATGGGTATCCTTGTCGCATGGCCGCACGCGAATATCACTTAGAGATCGATGCGGTTGATGCGACCCTAGTTTCTATCGAAAAGGTCTTGGATCTACCAAAACTTCGGAAGCAAGCAGATGAACTAGAAGTTGAAGCTGGCGTTCCTAATCTTTGGGATGACCCTGAGGCTGCGCAAAAGATCACAAGCCGACTCTCACGCGTGCAATCTGTGATTGCCAAGCTATCTGGATTGCGTCAACGTGTGGAAGATCTATCTATTCTTTTTGAATTAGCGGCCGGCGAGCCAGGCGGAATTCAAGATGCCGAAAATGAACTCGATGCAGTTAAGAAATCTGTTGGCGAATTAGAAGTTCAGACTTTGTTAAATGGCGAGTATGACGATCGTGATGCCTTGATCACCATTCGCTCAGAAGCTGGTGGAGTAGAGGCGGCCGACTGGGCCGAGATGATTATGCGCATGTATTTGCGTTACTGCGAACGCCATAACTTCACAGTTAATGTTCTTGAAACCTCCTATGCAGAAGAAGCCGGAATTAAGTCAACAACCTTTAAAGTTTCTGCTCCATATGCATATGGGACATTATCTGTCGAACAAGGAACACATCGCTTAGTTCGTATTTCACCATTTGATAGCCAAAGCCGTCGTCACACTTCATTTGCCGGTGTTGAAGTTGTTCCCGTTGTTGAGCAAAGTGATCATATTGAAATTGATGAAAAAGACATTCGCGTTGATGTCTATCGCTCTTCTGGTCCTGGTGGGCAAGGGGTTAACACCACAGACTCTGCAGTTCGTTTAACTCACATTGCAACGGGCATTGTTGTCTCATGTCAGAACGAGCGTTCTCAAATTCAAAACAAAGCAACAGCTATGGCTGTGTTGCAATCTAAGTTATTAGAGCGTCGTCGCCAAGAAGAGCAGGCAAAGATCAATGCTCTCAAGGGCGACAATTCGGGTTCATGGGGTAATCAGATGCGTTCCTATGTCTTAGCGCCCTATCAAATGGTTAAAGATCTGCGCACAGATTATGAAACCGGAAACACATCGGCTGTGTTAAATGGTGAAATTGATGAGTTCATTGAAGCTGGAATTCGCTGGCGCCGAAGTTCCTAAATGCTGAGAATGTGGGGGATTCGATAAATCTCACACTTTCTTCAGGCTCAAACTCGCGTTAGATCCGAGGATTTTGCCCTGTAATCCATAAACTAAGCGCAGGTCGAAGGTGGTTCCCGGAAATTCCACCCCGCAGATGCAATGGGAGATTTAATGATTCGCTTTGAAAATGTCACCAAGATTTACTCTGGTCAGGAGCGTCCAGCCCTTGATTCTGTAAATCTCGAGATCGTAAAAGGCGAGTTTGTATTCCTTGTTGGTCTTTCAGGTTCAGGTAAATCAACATTCTTGCGCTTGGTTCTTCGTGAAGAGCGTCCATCATCAGGTTCGATACATGTGGCAGGAAAAGATTTAGGAACACTAGCCAATCACAAAGTTCCAGAGCTTCGCCGCTCTGTAGGAACAGTTTTTCAAGATTTCCGCTTGCTTCCCAATAAGACAATTACTGAAAACGTTGCCTTCACCTTGCACGTTCTTGGATATTCACAAAAAGAAATTAATCGAGAAGTTCCAGAGGTACTAGAACTAGTTGGTTTGGAAGATAAGGGCGATCGTTTGCCTTCTGAGATTTCAGGTGGAGAACAACAGCGCGTCGCGATTGCTCGTGCATACGTTAGCCGCCCACCAATTTTGATTGCAGATGAGCCAACTGGAAACCTTGATCCAGCAACATCTGTTGGCATCATGAAGTTACTTGATCGGATTAATCGTGAGGGCACAACAGTTTTGATGGCAACACATGATGCAGGCATTGTGGACCAAATGCGTAAGCGCGTTATTGAGTTAGATTTAGGAAATGTAATCCGCGATCAGGTTCGTGGCGTTTATGGGTACACGGGTTAAGGACGGGATAACAAATGCGCGCACGGTTTCTTCTTAGTGAAGTTCGGATCGGACTTCGTCGTAACTTAACCATGACCTTTGCCGTTGTTGTTACAACAGCCATCTCATTGTCATTACTTGGCATAGGCCTTCTGTCTAACGCTCAAGTCGGCGCAATGAAGGATTATTGGTATGACAAGATCGAAGTATCTGTTTTCCTTTGCGGAAATCTTTCAGATTCTCCTTCATGTGCAAATGGAGTAGTCACAGCTGCACAACGATTAACAATTCAGCAGGATCTTCAAGAGATGAGCGTTGTCGATAGCGTCTTCTACGAATCACAATCAGAGGCGTTCACACGTTTTCAAGAGCGCTTTAAGGATTCAGCTATTGCGCAAAATGTGACTGCAGATCAATTGCCGGAATCATTCCGAGTTAAATTAAAGGATCCCACTCAATTTTCAGTGATAGTCAGCGCCTTTAGTGGTCGACCAGGAGTTGATGTTGTTCAAGATCAACGCACGATTCTTGAAAAATTCTTTAGGTTATTAGGTGTGCTTCGAAATGGTGCATTGGTCGTTGGTCTTGCTTCAGTCTTGACAGCGGCGCTCTTGATTTCTAACACCTTGCGCATTGCAGCATTTAACCGCCGCCGTGAAACTGGCGTGATGAAACTAGTTGGTGCATCGTCATGGTCAATCCAACTTCCATTCTTGCTGGAAGGTGTTATCTCAGCAATTATTGGTTGGGGACTGGCGACAGGATTGTTAGCTGGATTAAAGACAGTAATCGATTCCAACGTTGCTCCGCTTCTCACCTTTACCAAGTTCTTTGGTTGGGGAGAGGTCTGGGTTGCATCGGCATATCTACTAGCCACAGGCTTAGTTGTTTCAATCCTGGCTTCGGTCATCACCCTTCGCCGTTATCTGAAGGTCTAATTCGCACCAACTTGGCGGCTCTCATTGATAGGTAATGAGAGAATTGAGCCCTGCAATCCAATACTTGGATGCAATGAATGAGGGCGGTGATGCGGCATGGTTAAAGAGGTAGGCCGCAAGGTCATTGCCCAAAATAAGAAAGCACGTCACGATTATTCAATCTCTGATGTGCTTGAGTGCGGATTGGTGCTTACTGGTACTGAAGTTAAATCACTTCGTGCTGGCCGCGCATCGCTGATTGATGGCTTTGCCATGGTCAATAATGGCGAATTGTGGTTGATGGGTGTTCACATCCCTGAATACACCGAGGGCACATGGACTAATCACACTCCTCGACGTGATCGCAAACTTCTTGTTCACAAAAATGAGCTCAATAAACTAATCGGTAAGTTGAAGGATTCTGGAACAACCCTTGTCCCACTACAGCTCTACTTCAAAGATGGAAAAGCCAAGGTGGAGATTGCAGTTGCTAAGGGTAAGAAGGCCCATGACAAGCGCGAAGCAATAAAGGAACGCGAGGCTGACCGAGAAGTCTCACGCGTTGTATCGCGTACTTTGAGCGGCAAAGCCAGTCGCGCCGCATCAAAATACGAGGATTAACACCTTCTCGCTTTCCTGATTTACACTTAGTTCACCGCCGCTTCGATACCTCAATTTTTGAGGCAACGTTGCGACGGCAAAGGAAATTGACAATTAAATAGGGGATAAGAAATACGTTTCTTTTTCTCCAAGTTGTAAGTGTGAAAGCACTTTAAATCTTGGGGGTGAACGGTCTCGACTTTGGATGTTGAGGCAGGGGAAGCGGGCCGAGGAAGCCGGAATGATCTCGTAAACCAATAATCCGTGCAAAAAATAACTGCAGACCTTAAAAAGTCTGAATTTGAACTAGCTGCATAAGCTATTCAATTCCGTTAGCCCAGGTGCCGCTCTCGACCTGGAATCTAGCGTCGACTAGGGGGCTTTTCACTTCATTGGTGTTGCAGACTATGAAGGAGAACATTTTTGCAACTGAGTTCGTCGAAGAAATGTGTGTAAAAACTTCGGGACTGAGAAAGCGTTAATCACACTACGCCCGTAGAAGCCCTGTTTTAATACCGAAGGACCCGGGTTCGATTCCCGGCACCTCCACCAAATTGCAGATATCTGTATGCTTTTCGTATGGAATTGGTTCTCGCTGCACTCGCTATTTTGGCAATTTTTTATTTTGCTAAGGATGGGTCTAGCAAGAGAGATAAAAAAGATTAAATAGAGGTTCTCAATTAGTTTTAGTGTTGCCCGCCAGGTCCATGTCCATCATCACCTGAGGATCGACCATTCTTTTTCCACTTTAATTTTGGCCCATGATCACCAGGTCCAACTTTTCGCAGGCCTAATTTATTTCCAATGGTTGCAAGTAAGTGAAAGTCAGGGAAGTACTCACGACGTAATGCAATGTAGGCACACACTATTGCATATGCGCCAATTAGCTTTGGACCGGTAACACCCATAGATATCAAAGACATTCCAAGTAATACTCCGATAGTAATGGTCAGTAAGTGAACTATCTTTCGAATGACATTAACAATTGCCCATATAACGCTTTCTTTAGTATTCAAGAACTTCACTAGTCGGTCTGCAGTAAGAGCAATTGCGAATGGACCGGAAAATATGGTGACCATGAAGATTATGACAACAAGGTATGCAAGTGATTCCATATTTACACCCCCCAATCAGTTCTAATCGCTGCGAACATGATCATGTTCTCACGTGTCCCGTCATCTTGGAAGGACTTATCTCTTAATACCCCTTCTTGCTGATATCCAGCATTGGAAAGCACCTTGAGAGAAGGCTTATTGGATTCAACAACTAGGGCTTCAATGCGGTGGAAACCAATAGTTTCAAAGCCATATTCAGTCAAAAGCTTCGTTGCTTGCGTTGCAATTCCCTTGCCACGCACACCTGCAGTTACCCAGTAACCGATTTCAGCCTTAGCCTCTTCAAGATTGAGCGTGTGGAAAGAGAGTGCACCTACAAATTTTCCATCGTATTCAAGTGCGAGTTGTAGCTCAGTCCTCATCGTGAAGCCATTAGGTGAGCGTTCTCGAACATAATGCTCAGCATTAGCCATTTGATAATTAGCAGGAATTCGAGTGAACTTAGGAATAATTGGATCTTGAACACCTTCAAATAAGGGGATGATGTCGCGCTCTTCGGGCTTTCGAAGTGTGATCAACCCATACTGCAAGGTCGGTACTTCAGTAGGCCACCAAATCATTTACCTAGTATCGCAGGTTAATTAACCTTCTTGTAGGTCGGTTGGCGCACCATGAACATCTAGAACATCTGCGCCTAACTTGGATCCTTCTCCGCTGCGATTAAGAGGAGTCTTTGCCTTGGCATCATCCTTATAAATAGCAGGAATTGAACCAAGTAAACCCTTTTGGAAGTCTTCAAATGCTTGGAGAACTTCGCGCTTTGTATTCATCACAAAGGGACCCATCCAAGCAACAGGCTCTTTAATTGGTGCACCACCAAGAATGAATAGTTCAAGCTCTGGAGAGCGTGTTTCTTGTTGATTAGCAGCACGCACAACAATTGTGTCGCCATCACCAAAGACAGTTAATTGACCCATCTGGACTGGACGTGCTTCATCGCCAACAAATCCATGGCCAGCCATTGTGTATACAAGTGCGTTGTAATCCTTGCGCCATGGCAAACGTAGCTCTGCGCCAGCTGCAACAGTTGCGTGCAGCAAAGTAATTGGTGTTTGTGTTGAACCTGGACCAAAGTGCCCATCTACTTCACCGGCAATAACACGTAGCAGTGAACCACCATCTGCAGATGACAACAGTGCAACATCTTTTGCACGAACATCTTGATATGCAGGAGGCGACCACTTCTTTGCCGCAGGCAAGTTAACCCACAGCTGGAATCCGTGGAACAAGCCGCCAGACATAACCAAACTCTCTGGGGGAGTTTCAATGTGCAAAATTCCAGCTCCAGCGGTCATCCACTGTGTGTCGCCATTTGAAATAGTTCCACCGCCACCATTGTTATCTTGGTGATCAAAGATTCCATCAATAATGTAAGTAACTGTTTCAAATCCACGGTGTGGGTGCCAAGGAGTTCCTTTTGGTTCACCTGGTGCGTATTCAACTTCTCCCATTTGATCTAAGTGGATAAATGGATCAAGTTCTGCCATATCAACACCGGCAAATGCGCGACGAACTGGAAAGCCTTCACCTTCAAAACCTTGAGGCGCAGTTGTAATGCTCTTCACCTTGCGAGCACGTGCGCCAGTAACTTCGCTAACGCGAGGCAAAATGGTGATGTCGCTGACGGTTACTGCAGGCATTTCGATCTCCTTAGTTCAGAGCACAATAGTAGTTGAACATTCAACTACTTGCAACTTATCTGTTAAAGAGCTTTGAGCGCAGAAACTACCTTGGTGAGTGATGCTTTGGCGTCACCAAACAAAAGCATGGTCTTTGGATCATAGAGAAGCTCATTCTCGATACCAGCAAAACCTGGGCGCATTGAACGCTTTAAGAAGATGATGTTGGCAGCGTTATTAACTTCCAAGATTGGCATTCCGTAAATTGGGCATCCAGGTGTTGTTTGCGCTGCTGGATTAACAACATCGTTTGCACCAATAACTATTGCTACATCTGTCTGACCAAATGTTGGATTTACTTCATCCATTTCCAGTAATTGATCATAAGGAACATTCGCTTCTGCAAGAAGCACGTTCATGTGTCCTGGCATGCGCCCTGCCACAGGGTGAATTCCGTAGGCAACATCGATGCCCTTTGAAATCATTAAGTCAGCTAATTCGCGAACTGTGTGCTGTGCTTGTGCAACAGCAAGTCCGAAACCAGGAACGATAACTACGCGTCGTGCGTAATTAAGCAAGATCGCAACATCATCTGGTGAACCTGAACGAACTGGTCGTTCTTCACCCGCTGCAGCAACATCTTGAGGCTTTGCAGTAAATGCACCGAACAATGTTCCAAACAATGAACGTCCCATAGCCTCGGCCATCAAGCGAGTCAAGATAGTTCCTGATGCTCCAACAAGAGTTCCAGCAATGATCAACAAGGTTGAATCAAGCACATAACCACTTGCAGCCACTGTTAAACCAGTAAATGCGTTTAGGAGTGAGATAACAATTGGGACATCTGCACCACCAACTGGAAGCACGAACAAGATTCCGAATAGCAGTGATAATCCTGCAAGAATCAAAAGTGGTGTTGTTCCAAGGGCGGTTACAACCCAACCACCAACACCAATAACTGAAACCAATGTTGCGGCAATAATGAAGCGGCCCGCTGGGAAAATTACGGGGCGAGTAGTCATCAACTCTTGCAGCTTCATAAAGGTAATGATTGATCCGCTGAAAGAAACGCAGCCAACAATTACCGTAAAGACTGTGAAGACAACTTCTGCTGTGGTCGCTTGATCTCCAAGATTTAAGTACTCAACGATCGCTACCAATGCTGCCGCGCCACCACCCACACCATTAAAGAGCGCAACAAGTTGTGGCATCTGGGTCATTTGGACTTTGCGAGCAGCTGGAACTCCAATTACAAGCCCAATTGCGATTGCGCCAAGAATCCACCCAAGGTTATTGAGGGGTAGTGATGAGTTTTCATTGGAGTAGAAGAAGACAACAAGTGTTGCTAATCCAGCGCCAAAGGCACCAATTAAGTTACCGCGACGAGCAGTCTTTGGGTGGGACAAACCTTTTAGAGCAAGGATGAAGGCAACACCGGCGGCTAGGCCAATGAGGTCATATACCGTGCGGCTCATTTTTTGTTCCCCTTGAACATCTCAAGCATTCGGTCGGTTACAACAAACCCACCCACCATGTTGATAGTTGCCAGAATGATCGCTGCAACTGAAAGTCCTAGCTCAAGATTTGTCTTACTGTGATCGGCCACAATGATCGCACCAACCAAGATGACTCCGTGAATTGCATTGGCACCTGACATGAGGGGAGTGTGCAAGGTTGAAGACACCTTAGAAACTACCTCAAAGCCGACAAAGACAGAGAGAACGAAAATCGAAAGAATCGCCATTGGTTCCATTACTGAGCTCCTCTTCGTGATCCGCCATGTGTAACTGCAGCACCGTTAATAATTTCATCATCAAAATCCAAGTTGAACGCCACCTTTACATCATCCTTTGCAGGAACAGTAAAGAGTGACAATAGATTTACAACGTTTCGTGAGTACAAGAATGATGCGTGGAATGGAAGCTGGCTAGGAACATCTCTGCCGCCCCAGATGCGGACTCCGCCAGCTGTTTCAACAATCTCGCCAGGTTTTGATCCTTCAACATTTCCACCAGTTTCGGCCGCCAAGTCGACGATGATTGTTCCAGGTGCCATTGAATCCACCATTGCTTGTGTCATCAAGCGAGGTGCTTGGCGACCAGGGACAGCTGCAGTCGTAATAACAACATGTGATTTTGCAATGTAGGGAGTTAAAAGTTCGCGCTGCTTTGCTGCACGATCTTCTGTCATTTCACGCGCATAACCGCCGGCACCTTCTAGTGCTTCAAGTTCTAGTTGAATAAATGTTGCACCCATAGAACGAACTTCATCTGCAGAAGCTGGACGAACATCGTAAGCAGAAACAACTGCGCCTAAACGACGTGATGTTGCAATTGCTTGCAAACCAGCAACGCCTGCCCCAAGTACTAAAACTTGTGCAGGAGTAACCGTTCCAGCCGCTGTCATAAGCATTGGGAAGAATCGTGGAGAAAGTTCTGCTCCAACAACTGCTGCGCGATACCCAGCACACAGTGCTTGTGAAGTTAATGCATCCATTGATTGTGCACGTGAAATACGTGGAACAAGTTCAAGTGAAAAAGCGGTAACGCCAGCAGCTGCAGCAGCCTCTATTGAGTCAACAGCAGTTACGGGAGATAAGAATGAAATTGTGATTGCACCTTTTTTCAAGGTTGCCATTTGCTGCGCGGTTAACGGCTGTACAGAAAGGACTACATCTGCATCAGCAAGAACATCGCCTTGTTTCACAGTGGCACCAGCGGTTGTGTAATCAGCATCAGTTGCCTGTGAATGAGCACCGGCACCAGATTCGATACTTACATCGAGGCCTAGTCGGGTCAGCTTATTGATGATGTCTGGAACAAGCGCAACGCGCTTTTCTCCAGCTTTAATTTCCTTCGGAACGGCTACGCGCATGGGCCAAATGTTAGTGGGTGGAACCCTTCAAGTCACCTTTTATTAGGTGGTAGAGAATTGCTTGAATTGTTGTTCGGCGGTGATAGGCCTCTCTCCACACGACAGAACGTGGGCCATCTATTACGGATGCTTCCACTTCTTCTCCGCGGTGGGCAGGTAAACAGTGCATGAACACTGAGTCCTTACTTGTCAGTTTCATAAGATTTTCTGTTACAGCAAATGGTGAGAGTGCGGGCATCTTTTCTGCTCGGTCTGCTTCTGAATCACCCATCGACATCCAAACATCGGTATAGAGAACAGATGCATCTTTGGCTGCTGATTCTGGATCATGAGTTACTTCAACTCTTCCGCCGTTGTGGGCTGCAATATTTTTTGCAACAGCTACTACAACAGGATCTGGTGCCCACTTACCGCTTGGTGTTGCTGCAACAACATGTGCTCCCATAATTGCACCCATTAGTAACCAGGCATGAGACATATTGTTTCCATCGCCAAGGTATACAAACTTGCGACCGGTGATATCTGATCCGAATTTTTCTCGGATTGTTAACCAGTCAGCAAGTAACTGTGTTGGGTGATCATCATCTGTAAGTGCGTTGATGACAGGAATTGATGCGTGAGCGCCAAGTTCATCAACATCAGCTTGTGCAAATGTGCGAATGATCAATGCACTGCAATAGCCACTAATTATTTTTGCAGTATCTGCAATGGTTTCACCGCGACCCAATTGCAATTCATCGCCGCGAATAAAGATTGGAGTCCCACCAAGGTGGGCAACAGCTGTTTCAGATGACAAACGGGTGCGAGTTGAAGGCTTTGTCATGTAAATAGCAACGGACTTATTTGCCAGAGCGGTGTTTGACCGTAGTGGATTCTCAGCAAACTCAGCGGCAGTCGAAAGCAATAATTCGACATCGGCTCGGCTCAAGTGCTCGGTACGGAGTAAGTCCTTCATTTGTGAATTCTACCCGTACTTTTGAGGTGCTCAAAGGTATTCTTATCCACCTAATGGGCCTCTTTAAGAAAATCGGAACAGACGGTGACACCGATCTGCTGACTCGACCATCCGAAGAGCTACTCGAAGATGATGGTGGGCATGATCGCTTTGCTCATTATGTGAAGAAAGAGAAAATCACTGAATCAGCCGTGACTGGAAAAGCAGTAAAGGCTCTATGCGGAAAGAAATGGACCCCTTCTAGAGATCCTGAAAAGTATCCAATCTGTCCAACCTGCAAAGAGATTTATGCAGGATTGAAGCAAGCACCCGAAGATAAATAGTAATGAAGCGCAGGTTTGGCTTCGCACTTTCACTTCTTTTACTCATCACCGCTTTTGCTCAACCCATTCACGCAGCTGATAAAGAACCACGAAAGATATTGTCCGGTTGGATTCCTTATTACTCTGTCAAAACGGTTCTGCCATTGGTTCGCAAGCTTCCTTCAGCTGCCCCCACTATTGCAGGACAACCATCAGTTTGCGATGCATCTCAGTACGGCCCTGCCGAAAATCAAGCAATCGAAAGTTCATACCTCTTTACAAACAAGGATTTAATGAAAGAGGTAATGCCCTTTTGGTTTAGCTTAAAAAGTCCAACAGTAATTCGCGATGATTATGTCTCTGGAAATCCTTCGTGGCCAATGGCAGACACTGTGTGTTTAATGCGGCGTGCTGGATTGCAAATTATCCCAACAATGACAGATGGCACAGCCAAGCTTGTGCTTTCACAATACCTTTCAAATGCTGCTACCCGAACAACAATTGTAAATACAATCGTTGATTTAGTAGTTAAGAATAACTTTGACGGAATTGATCTAGATTACGAAGGTTTCGCTTTTGTTGATGGAAACACTAGCTGGAGTAAGACTGCACCACGATGGGTTGCCTTGGTCAAAGAATTGAGTGTTGCACTCCATGCTAAAAATAAATTGCTATCTGTATCAACTCCATATTTGTATGATCCTAAAGAAAAGCAAAAAGGCTATTTTGTTTATGCGTGGGCAGATATTGCAAGTAGCATCGATCGTTTGAGGATCATGACGTATGACTATTCGGTTGCTAAGCCAGGACCTATGGGTCCCTTGTCATGGACTGAAAAAACTATTCAATATGCAATAAGCATCATGTCAGCATCAAAGGTCTATGTTGGCTTGCCTGGATATGGTCGTGACTGGATCACATCCGTAAATGGAAAGTGTCCAACATCTGCGCCTCCTGGATTAATTGGCGGGGCAAAGGCTGCAACATTTAAAATGAATTACGCAGCGGCTAAAGCGGCCATTGATGGAGCAATTCCAACCTATAACGAACAGTTTGGTGAAGCTACATATAACTACACACAGACTTATAACGGATTGTCTGCAACTGGAGCATCAACTGTCTGCACTGTGAATCGAACTGTTTGGTATCAAAATGCTCGAAGCTTTGCTGCTCGAATGGCTTTAGTGGGGAAGTATCGACTTGGTGGCGCTGCAATGTGGACTTTGGGTATGGAAGACGCAGCGGCTACAAATGAGATTCGCAGCGCCGCACTTGCCATTGCACCCGATCCCGTAATCAACACGATGATCTTAGAAAACCTTAACCAAGGCTCAATCAACTACGGACAATTGTTCACCGTTAAAGGTCTAATCACCTTGAAGGATAAGACACCGATTGCAGGAATAACTGTTGCCCTTGAAATTAAACGCACTGGTGAATCTGTGTGGACAAAGATTACTGACCTAGTAACCGCGCTCGATGGAACGGTTACAACACCAATGACCTTGGGTGGTGATGCTTCGATTCGCTTAACAACTGTTGGGACGTGGGAGCGAGCAGAATCAATAAGTAGTGAGCAAATGATTGTTGTAAAGAGTCTGCTTCAAATTGATCGTCCAGTATCTGCGTCAAAGGGATCTGTAATTACGGTTAAGGCACAGCTCCTGCCTAAATTAGTTGGCAAATCTGCGAATTTACAGAAAAACGTTAATGGAAAGTGGCAAAATATTGGTGTGGCTTCTACTTCAGATGCCAATGGTTTGTTCACATTTACTGCGTCAGAGCCAAAGCGAGGAGTCGTGACAATGCGTGTTCAAGTTGTCGGCGACATCGCATCTGCCACATTTGCGATTGTGATTCGCTAAACATGCCAAAAATAAAGGACAAGATCGAAGAAGAGTTACAAGCGATCTTTAGTGGTGATGTTCCATGGATAACTATTGTTTGGGACGACCCAGTTAATCTGATGACTTATGTGACATATGTGTTAATGGAGTTGTTTGGATATAGCAAAGAAAAAGCTCATGAATTAATGATGAAAGTTCACACCGAAGGCAAAGCAGTTGTTTCATCGGGAAGTCGTGAAGAGATGGAACATGATGTCGCCCGATTACACGAATACGGGTTGTGGGCAACATTGCAGCGAGGTGATCAAGCAACATGAAAGAGAATGAGCACGGTTTTTTCCGTCATGGTGATAACGCCTACCTAGCGAATTTTTCTGAAGCTGAACGTGAAGTTCTGACCAATTTGGTTGAACAAATAATTGAGCTCTTAGCAGAGCGCGTGGATCATCACAATGATGATCCTTTGGCTGCAATGGTTGGTATCACTATGCACGACACACCACCCGACGATGAAGTGCTACTGCGCTTATTACCCAATGCATATGCCGATCAAGTCGATGCATCCGAATTTCGTAGATATACCGAATCAACATTGCGACAAAAGAAACAGGCACACGCAATGGCAATGCGAATGCATCTAAAAAGCGCACTCGATGGCATTGTTGAAGTTGACCACGATGGTGCAAATGCATGGCTCGGTGCGATGAATGATGTGCGACTTGCATTAGGTGTTCGATTAAAGGTTGAAGAAAACACGCATCAAGAATTGGAGTTATTGGCCCCTGATGACCCAATGCGCGGGGTTTATGCGGTGTATAGCTGGCTTGGCTGGCTGCAAGAAAGTTTAATTTCTGCGCTTATGGATGAATCTGAATAGAGCATTGACTCGAGGTAGGCTAGCCCTGTGAGTGATGCCCCAATAGGAATATTTGATTCAGGTGTAGGCGGTCTCACCGTTGCACGTGCAATCTTGGATCAACTTCCTAATGAATCTACTCTTTACATTGGTGACACAGCACGTGGTCCATATGGTCCGCGCTCATTAGCTGAAGTTCGAGAATTCGCACTTGAAACAATGGACTTTCTTGTTGAGCAAGGAGTTAAGGCAATTGTTATTGCTTGCAATACAGCATCGGCTGCAATGCTGCGTGATGCACGCGAGCGTTACTCAATTCCGGTCATCGAAGTTATTCAGCCTGCAGTTCGCCGCGCAGTGGCAGCTACAAGAACAGGCAACATTGGCGTCATCGGAACTCGCGCAACAATTGACTCAAAGGCTTACGTAGATGCATTTGCTGCCGCCCCTCAACTAAACATCACCTCAATTGCTTGTCCACTATTTGTTGAATATGTTGAACGCGGCGAGACATCAGGGCCTGAAATTACAAAGGTTGCTCGCGAGTACCTAGCTCCAGTTATGGAAGCAAAGGTCGACACTTTAGTTTTGGGTTGCACGCACTATCCATTATTAACCGGCGTAATCTCTTACGTCATGGGTGAAGGTGTCACCTTGGTTTCAAGTGCTGAAGAGACAGCAAAAGATTTGTATAGAACTTTGGTTGAAAATGGCTTGTTACGTTCACAGTCATCGGCCCCAGCAACACATAGATTCTTAGCAACCGGTGATGCAAAGGCATTTGAAACCTTGGCTCGACGTTTTC
>CANLAC010000002.1 GCA_947488645.1 Actinomycetota bacterium
CGCGCTTCCACATCAACACCAGTTGTTAATGGGTTATCCGGATCGGTAAGGATCAGACGTCCATCTCCACCTGGGAATAAGCGAGCGAAAATATCCTCGAAGTGCTTGGCAGTTTCTGTAAACGCCTCCATAAAGATTGATTGAACCCGATCATCAACCTCTTTAATGATGTCCAGCAAATCCTTTTTAGTGTTCTTAAGATCCTCAAGCTGTTCGGCAAGAAACTTAAGTCGCTCTTCCAATGATGTGAACTCCTCAAGCGCAAGTGGATTGATCTTGCCTAGTAAGTTCAGTGATCGTTCGGCAGATGCCAGACGCTTTTCCTGTTGATCACGACGGTATGGAACGAGTTCAGTTGCAACAATTTCGCCTTCGTCGGTCTCGTGGAATGTTGGAACATCATTATCTGGACCATATTCATTGACCAAGGTTGTTGTATCAATTCCAAACTCTTCAACGGTTTTTGTCTCAAGAGTTTCAATACGTAGTCGTTGTTCTGCACGTGCAATTTCATCTTTGTGAACACTTGTAGTTAATTGTTCAAGCTCTGATGTTAATTCGCGACCTCGTGTGCGAACAGTCAAAGTTTCACCTTCGCGTGCCGCACGAGACTCTTCAAGGCGACCGCGCTCAACAGCGGCTTTTGCAATCGAGCGTTCGATGTGGATCAGTGCTTCATATGCAGCCTCTGCGACAGCTTGTGAAATAACAGCAGCACGCGCACGAGCACTCCTGCGAATAATTGCGCGCTCTGATGCATCACGTTCTGCCTGTGCAGATTGTTCCAATGCCAAAGCTCTTGCGCCAACTGAATTGACGCGCTCTTCAATAGTACGAACTGCTAACCTCGCTTCAACTTCAGAGGTGCGTGCAACAGAAACTTGATTACGTAGATCTTCTGCATGCGAGTGATCAGGCTCTGCTACTTCACCACGCTGCTGCAATTGATTTTGAGCGATAAGGATCTCGCCTTCATCACGAGATCTTGCCCCACTTGCCTCACTTATCGAGATGTTGAGGCGCTCAACCTCTGCCATTGCAGACTTCATGTTTTGACCAGAAACTGCCAACTGCTCAGTAAGGGCTGCGATGCGGGCATCTGATTCATTGAGCTTTGACAAAGCAAGATCAAAATCACTTTGACGCGAAGCAAGTTCAGTCGTTGCAGTCGCTATTTCAAACTTTAAGCGATCGCAGTTATGGGTAACTTCCTGCAATTTACTTTCAAGTCCTTCAATGAGGGCTTTAATTTCAATTAATGAGGATGAAGATTTTGAACCACCACGCGCGCGGCCCCGAGAGATAACATCACCATCTCGCGTAACAACTGTTACGCCTGGATGGGATCTCAGAATTGCCTCTGCGGCATTGGCATTTTCTGCAACAACAGTTGAAGCCAGAAGCGATGCCAGTAGATCACCAATAGAACTTGAACGAATGTGCGCCGAAAGCGGAGTTAGACCTCCAGGAATATTGCCATTGCCTGTCTGTCCTGGCTCATAGACCAAAACATCAGCTTGACCTAGGTTTTCACTTCGCAAAGTTGTCAGCGCAGTTACTGCAGAAGAAAGATCTTGCACAACAACTGCATCAGCCAAGCTTCCTAGTGCTGCAGCAGCTGCGGATTCCCATCCATTATCAATTTCAATTAAGCCTGAAATGCTGCCCAGAATTGAAACTCCACGAGAATCACGAAGTAGAGCTGACGCTCCGTCACGATTTTGTGAAGTTAACTTCATTGCTTCAAGCTTTGCCTCAATTGCATTTCGTTCACGGTCTGCCGCGCGCTCAGCATCTACTAGTTCATTAACTTTTGATTTCGCACTTTCTAACTGAGACTTTGCACCTTCGAACTGTGAATCAAGTCCTAGTTCGCCCGAATCAGCACTAGCAATCTCTAACTCATATGATGAATATTCGCGCTCTGCATTATCTACGCGTGCTTGAGCATCATCGCGTGATTTTGTAAGACGGGCAATTTCCTCTGCGATTGCTTCAAGGCGAGCTTGCAATGACTTGATATGGCCTTCTTGGCGCGCTGTTCCTTCGCGCGCATCTGCAATTGCTCGCATAGCCGCAGCGATTGTGTCTTCATCACTTTTCAAGGCAGCCTCTGCCGCAATTAGTTGAGAGGAGGCTTGCGCTAATGATTGCTGGGCTGAAATCACATTTGCACGAAGATTATTTTCTTCCAGGCGCAAAGCTGCGGCTTCCTTATCTAAACTTTCTGGATCGCGGCCTGATGTGCGAGCTTCCTCTGCTTCTTCATTGAGAAAACGTGAGCGCTCTTGCGCAAGGCTTTGGGTGCCACGGAACTTTTCACGCAGAGAGTTCAGATTGTAATAAGTCTCTTGAGCTGCAACTAATAATGGACCCTCATGTGCGGCTTGAGCATCGAGTACTTCTTCGCGACGTCTAACCGAATCAACCTCGGCCTCAACTGCAGAGCGTTTCTCACGCAATGCAGTTTCATCAGCAACTTCAAGCTCTAGAGTCTTTGACATCGAAATAAAATCATCAGCGAGCAATCGCAGTTTTGCATCTCGCAAATCTGCTTGAATCGTTGCCGCCTTCTTAGCAACTTCTGCTTGCTTTCCAAGTGGTCGCAGTTGTCGACGTAGTTCAACAGTTAGATCTTGAATACGCGCAAGGTTTGCTTGCATCGAATCTAGTTTGCGAAGCGCCTTCTCTTTGCGCTTACGGTGCTTAAGCACACCAGCGGCTTCTTCAATAAATCCGCGACGCTCTTCAGGAGTTGCCATCAAGATTGCATCAAGTTGACCTTGGCCAACGATCACGTGCATTTCGCGACCAATTCCTGAATCGCTCAATAATTCTTGAATATCCAATAGGCGAGATGCTTCACCGTTGATTTGATATTCACTTTGTCCATTGCGGAAGAGAATTCTAGAAATTGTTACTTCGGTGTAATCGATAGGTAGTGCGCCATCTGAGTTATCAATTGTTAATGAAACTTCAGCACGACCAAGTGGTGCTCGTCCACTTGTTCCAGCAAAGATGACATCTTCCATCTTTCCGCCACGCAGTGATTTTGCGCCTTGCTCACCCATAACCCAAGTAAGTGCGTCCACAACATTTGATTTACCTGAACCGTTAGGGCCAACCACGCAGGTGATTCCGGGTTCGAGACGAAGAGTGGTCGCAGAGGCAAAGGACTTAAAGCCCTTAAGCGTCATACTCTTCAAATACACGCGGTAAACCTATCGCTTCAGGAGCGTGTTTTTAGTGAATTTAGGCTTGCGGAAAGGCGGTTTTTAACGCTTCATAGGCTGCGCGTGCGGCTACTTGTTCGGCCTCTCGCTTGCTCTTTCCAGTTCCTTCGCTCATGACTTGACCACTCAACATTGCAATTGCGGTGAAGTTCTTGTCGTGATCCGGGCCATCTTCACTAACAATATATTCCGGTGCACCCTTACCGAGTGATGCCGCTAATTCTTGAAGTGCAGTTTTTCCATCAAGGCCAGCGCCGCGTGCAACAGCTGAGTCCATTGTGGGTGTAATCAACTTTCGAACTATCTCGGTGCACTGGGCAAAACCAAATTGCATATAAATAGCGCCAATCAATGCTTCGAGAGCATCTGCAAGCAATGAGTTTTTATCGCGTCCGTTAGTTACTTCTTCGCCTTTTCCAAGACGGATGTATTGACCAAGTTGTAATCCGCGTGCGATATCTGCGAGCGCACGCATATTGACAACTCCAGAACGCAAGGGAGAAAGACGACTTTCATCGAAATCTGGATAACGTTTGTAGAGTTCTTCGGTAACAATTAAACCAAGAACCGAATCACCAAGAAATTCAAGGCGCTCATTAGTTTCTTTACTTCCAGATTCATAGGCATATGAACGATGGGTAAAGGCTAACTCGAGCAAAGCTGGATCGAGTGTTACTCCCAGCTGCTCACTGAGCATTGAACTCAGATCAGACCTCTAATACCTGGCGACGGTTGTATGTACCGCACGTTGGGCATGCTGTGTGCTGCAACTTAGGCTGCTGGCACTGACCGCATGTTGATAGAGAGGCTGCAGTAGTTTTCCACTGGCTACGACGTGAGCGCGTCTTTGAACGCGACATTTTTCGCTTTGGTACTGGCACTGTTCGAACCTCTTCTCAATCCTTGAGCAGCCACTGGGCTGCAGAGGGTAAGTATCCCTTAAAAGGGCTAAATCTTGAAATCGGGATCCTCGAGGGTTAATCCCCCAAGGCTGGCCCAACGGGCATCAATTACCTCATGGGCGTGGTCCTCAGGCAGATCTGCCCACTTGCCCCCGCATTCTGGGCACAAACCCAAGCAATCCTGATTACAGACAGGGTTGCTCGGTAATGAGAGCACAATCGCATCTCGAACAGGGGTCTCTAAATCAAGAATGTCCCCGTCCATCATGAACTCATCTGCCACATCTAAATCTTCACTTGTTAAGTCCTCTGTAGAACTCTTTCTCTTTTTCTTCCCACGCTCATTTGTTGGCTCATAGTTATAAAGCTCTTGAATTTTGCGTTCAATAACAATTTCAACGGGATCTAGGCAACGAATGCATTCTCCTTGTGCCACGGCATATACATCAGCGCTTAGTAACACGCCTTCGGTGACAGATTCCAGGCGAGCATCAATTTCAATGATTTCACCGGCAGGCACAGAAATTAAATCAACACCGAACTTTTCTTTAACGACGATATCTAATTCATACTCCTTCATTTCACCCGCACGACGAGGTAACTCGTAGGTATTGAGCTTAAAAGAGTCTGGGGCTTTACTCATCAGCCATTATTCGTCAGCTAGTTGTGACAAGACATCCTTGTCGTTAGCGCCAGCTAGTCGATCACGCCCACGAGATACTGCATCCATCGTCTTATTAAGAATTACCTCAAGAGTTGCAAGACGACCATCGATATACTCTTCAACTTCCTGCTTTTCTAACTCTGCAGTTTCGCGAGCATCATCTAATATCTTGCGCGCTTCATCACGGGCGATCTGCACGATTGATGTTTGCTCAACCATTTGTGAAACATCTTCACGGGCAATCGTAATTAATTGCTCGGCACTTACTCGAGCTTCTTCAATAATTGCATCACGGGTTTCAATAATCTTTCGCGCAGATTCAAAGTCCGTTGGAAGTGCTTCGCGGGCATCATCAAGGATTTCAAGCATCTCAGCACGGTGCACGACACAACTTGCAGATAGTGGAACACCGCGTGCTTCTTCAACCAATGTAATCGCTGAAGTTAACTTCTCTACTGAATCCATGATCTACTTCCCCGCTACTCGTGCTTTAAGTGCTTCATTAATTGTTGGTGGAACCATAGTTGAAACATCACCGTTGTAATGGGCGAGCTCTTTCACAAGAGATGATGATAGGAATGAATGTGCAGGCGATGTCGCCATGAACATTGTTTCAACACCAGATCCCTGCAGATTAACCTGAGCCATCTGCAATTCGTAATCAAAGTCAGTAACCGCTCTCAAACCCTTAACAATTGCTTGGATTGAATTGCTCTTGCAGTAATCAACTAGAAGTCCACTCCAGGAATCAACTGAAACATTAGGAAACTTAGTTGTTACCTCTGTAATCATCGCAATACGTTCCGTCACGGTGAAAAGACTTGATTTGGTGCGATTTTCCAGAACAGCTACGACTACGTGATCAAACTGCTGGGCCGCACGCTCAATGATGTCTAAGTGCCCATAGGTGATGGGATCAAAGGATCCTGGGCATACCGCGCGCTTCATGTGCCAAACGCTAGCAATACTGAGCCCAGTTATCCATTCTTAGGGCTGGTAATTAGCGTAATAAATGGTCGCCTGCCCATATTTTCGCTCACGTGCGGGCACAAATGCATCTGGCCATATAAATTGCGCGCCACGCGCTGTGCGCTCAACTGCAACGAATGCATCGCTGCTTAGAAATTCATAATCATGCAGAGCGCTCAATACATCTTCAACGGCTTGATTAGAAAAATCATATGGTGGATCAATATAAACAAGATGATATTTATCTTTCGGTGCATCTTTCAAGAACCGCTCAGCGCTCATTCCATACAAATGGAAACTTCCCGTTGGATTCGACTTCTTTACTATCTCAAAGTTAGTTTCAATCGTTTTTTGTGCTTCATCATCTTTCTCAACAATATGAACAGATGTTGCACCTCGAGACAATGACTCCAATCCAATTGCACCAGATCCGCCAAATAGATCTAAAACATGTAATCCTTCAAAGGTTCCAAACTCTGATGCCAATGAGGAGAACAAGCCTTCACGAGCTCGATCAGAGGTTGGTCTAGTCGCTCCTGCAACGGCGCCAAGAATTCGGCCCTTTGCAACACCGGCAATAATTCTCAATTGATTAACCCTTATCCAAATAGTCAACGGCTTGATCGCGCTGTAACTGTGCAAGTTCTGCCCTCAGCGCAGGATAGTCTGACAAATCATTATCTGTCGCAATCAGTGATTCTGCATCATCACGGGCTTGTTCGATCAACCCTTCATCGCGCAAAACACGTAGCAACCGCAAATGCGACTGTGTGCCAGATTGACTTGCACCAAGAACATCTCCTTCACGCCGTTGCTCCAGATCTATTCGGGATAACTCAAAGCCATCTAACGTGCCTGCTACCGCATTTAGTCTTTCGCGGGCAGGTGTTTCTTCTTCGCACTGAGTCACCAAAAGACAAAGCCCAGGTGAAGTTCCACGACCTACACGACCGCGCAGCTGGTGTAGTTGTGAAACACCAAAACGATCTGCATCCATAATCACCATGATCGTTGCATTGGGCACGTCAACGCCTACTTCAATTACAGTTGTTGATACCAAGACATCGATATCGCCCTTAGTAAAAGCCTGCATCGTTGAGTCTTTTTCATCGGCAGATAGGCGTCCGTGCAGAATCGCAATTTTTAGCCCCTTCAAAGGACCCGCATGCAAGGTTGGCGCTAGCTCTTCAACCGATGTGATCTCAGATGACTCCTCTCCAAATAGGAAGTCAATGTCAGCATTTGCATCAGAATCGGCGCTAATGCGCGGGGCAACTATGTATGCCTGATGACCTTGGGCGACCTCTTCGTTAATTCTTTGCCATGCTCTCTCCAAAAAGCTTGGCTTCTCTTTCACCGGAACGACGTGGGTTGTGATCGGTTGACGTCCCAAAGGCAGCTCTCGCAAAGTAGAAACATCTAAATCACCAAAGACGGTCATCGCAACTGTTCGCGGAATTGGTGTTGCTGTCATTACAAGTAAATGTGGAGGCAGAATTGCTTTCTCTTTCAAGGCATCACGTTGCTCAACACCGAAACGATGCTGCTCATCAACGACAATTAATCCCAAATCTTTGAACTCAACTTTTTCACCTAACAAGGCATGCGTACCAATCACGATTCCGGCAGTGCCCGTTGCCGCCATAGCCAAAGCCTCTTTTCGCGCCGCAGCGCTTTGTGATCCTGTAATCAAAGTTACTCGTGTTGCTTTGTCAGATCCACCAAGCATTCCGCCCTGGCCAAGATCACCCAATAGTTTTTGGATTGTTCGCAGATGCTGGGCAGCTAATACTTCAGTAGGTGCAAGCAGCGCCGCCTGTCCCCCGCTATCAACAACTGCCAACATCGCTCGCACAGCAACAATTGTTTTACCAGAACCAACCTCACCTTGTAATAAACGGTGCATTGGATGCGGCTGAGATAGATCTGATTCAATCTCCTTACACACCGCAACTTGGCCTGCAGTTAACTCAAAAGGAAGTGTTGCATCGAATGCATCAAGTAAACCCCCACTGATGCGTTTTCTAGATGTTGAATTCAGCTTCTTTAATTCAATTCTGCGCATGACCAGCAGAGATTGAAGAAGGAATGCTTCATCAAAGGTTAAGCGTTCCCTAGAAAGTTCAGCATGATCTAAATCTGCAGGCTGGTGCAACTGCACTAAGGCTTGATGAAGTGAAGGGTATTTGTGTTTTTCTCGTATTGAAGAGGGTAAGAAATCTTCAATTTCCTCAAGTGATCCAATAGCAAGTTGTGCACATTGTGAGATCTTCCACGATGGCATTTTCGCCGAAGCGGGATAGACGGGTAAATACTTCCCTGCAAAGCCTTCAACTGCGCTATCAACATCTGAACCATCAGGAATCATTTCGTAATCGGGATGGGCAAGTTGTTTCTTATTATTAAAGACTCCAACCTTTCCTGCAAACAAGCCTTGTCGTCCGACCTTTAGATCTTTTTCGCGCCAGGCTTGATTAAAAAATGTCAGGGACAATTTGTCTGTGCCATCCGTGACAACAACTTCGAGCATGCTGCCTTTGCGCCCACGCATAGGTCTAGTTGAGGCTGAATACACCTGCGCCAGAATTGTTGTCTCATCGCCTTCATGGAGCTCAGAAATATCTGAAAGCTCACCACGGACCATGTATCGACGTGGGTAATGGCGCATGAGATCACCAATGGATTTGATCCCAAATGTGGTTTCAAGAACTTTGGCGGTGCGGTCGCCAACAACCGCTGAAACCTTGTTCTCGAGTTGTGCCACACGGGCATTCTCTCTCTAAATCCCCTGAATTTCCCTCAACAAGGGTGAATTGGCATTGAACCCCGCCCACGGGGTACCCTTACGCTCTGTTCCCATTGGAACGAGATCAATAGAAAAGTTAAAAGGAGTACCGCTGTGGCAGCAACATGCGATATCTGTGCCAAAGGGCCCAGCTTCGGAAACAATGTCTCTCACTCACAGGTGAAGACCCGTCGTCGTTGGAATCCAAACATTCAGCGCGTTCGCACCCTTGTTGGTGGAACACCAAAGCGTCAAAACGTGTGTACTTCATGCCTCAAGGCTGGAAAAGTAACTCGTTAATTTTTTTAATTGAAATGGCGCCAGGTATCTGGCGCTTTTTTCATTTCTACCCCGAGAACTCCGCTACCTTCAATAACCGTCCCCACGCAGAAACCATCTAAGTCATTTCCTGTTGCAAGAAATACATGGTCCTCGCCCCCTGCAAATATCCATTGCCACACATCGACATCCTGGCTATCAGCCAGCTCTTTTAATGTAAGAAACTCTGGATGCTGGGCAAATAACACTTGGTCAAATTTTAAGGCGACCCCAGAAGCTTGAGCTAATTGATTAGCTTGAGTAATCAGTGCATCACTGACATCACACATCGAATGTGCTCGATTATTTGAAAACTGAATCGCCGAGACATAATCCACAGTAGGCGCATTGTGTTCAGAAACTGCATGTACAGCTAAGTCATCTTCTAAATCTTTTTCAATTATAGAAAGACCGGCAGCAGACCAGCCAGGCAAAGATGAGATATAAATTGAATCTCCAACCTGCGCACCAGAGCGAGTAATTGGATTATCAACTTCTCCAATTGCCGTCATTGAAATAACTATGCACGGTCCCTTTGTTAAATCTCCACCCACAACAAATGCACCACAGCTATTTGCCTCGTGTGCAATGCCTTCTGCCAGTTCTTCAATCCACTCCATGCTCTCTTGGCCGGTAAGGGTTACTGCAGCTACTAGGTATTTTGGAGAACCGCCCATCGCATACACATCTGCCAAGTTTGCAGCGGTTATCTTGCGGCCAATATCAAAGGCACTGCTCCATTTAGTTGAAAAGTGTGTGCCTTCAACTGCCATATCAGTGGTAATGACGGTGCGATCAGTTGTTGTAACAACTGCGGCGTCATCGCCAATTCCAATTTCGACCCCGCGATGAGTAGCGCCAAATATGCGCGTTAAAGCCTCAATCACGCCCGCCTCGTCGAAGTTCATACTGCTTAGCCTAATCGACTAGAGAGTAAGGCAGGTTCTGCGGTAGCGTTTGAGCCTCGACCAGAAAGGACCTCACATGTCAGTACAAGCTTTCATTCTGATTCAAACTGAAGTTGGCAAGGCATCAGGAGTTGCAGATGCTGTTGCAAAGATCCCTGGAGTCACACTGTCAGAAGGTGTCACTGGTCCTTACGATGTAATCATGCGCGCAGAAGCATCAAGCATGGAGGATTTTGGTCGACTTGTACTCTCAAAGGTTCAGGGCGTGCCAGGCATTACTCGCACATTGACCTGTCCTGTAACCCACCTGAGCTAAGAAGATAGCGCAGTATCTATTAGCGCTGAAATCAACTCTGAGTAAGAAACACCTGTTGCCTGCCACAATTTTGGGTAGACGGAAGTGCCTGTAAAACCAGGCATTGTGTTGACTTCATTAATAATTATTTCGCCCTCACTTGTATAGAAAAAGTCACATCGGGCTAGTCCAGAACATCCCAACACATGAAATGCGGCAACAGCAAGGCGTCGAATCTCATCGGCATCCGCCTCTGGAAGATCAGCAGGAATTCTGACAGTTGTTGCATCATCTAAATACTTAGCTTCAAAATCATAGAACTCAAATTTCGGGTTAACAATTATTTCGCCAACTATCGAAGCTTCAACCTTGCCATCTCGTTCTAGTACTGCGCACTCAATCTCTCGGCCCTTAATTGCAGTTTCAATTAAAACTTTAGTGTCATAAGACAGCGCATCCTCAATAGCTGCCTTTAAATCGGCAGAACTCTTAACTTTATGAGTACCACGACTTGAGCCACCGCTTGAAGGCTTTACAAATACTGGATAGCTCAATGAACTGATCTTGCTTTGCCAATCCTGCGCATTTACAGCAACCCCCTCTGCAACCTTCATGCCACTAGCGGCAAAAAGAAGCTTTGCCACCGCCTTATCCATCGCCTGTGCCGATGCACTAACACCACTACCGACGTAAGCCATCTCTGCTTCATCTAATAGGTGCTGGATTTTTCCATCTTCACCAAATTCACCGTGCAATACAGGGAATACGCAATCAATATCTAGCATCTGTCCATCGATTGAAAATCCTGACTCACTCAATTCAATATGTCGCCCGCTGTCTTCAATTACTGGCATCTGCTTATTTACGATCTCTAGCTGGTAATCAATTGGGAGTTCGACCCACGTGCCTGACTTAGTTATTCCTATTAGTAACGGCTCAAATCGTTGCCTATCCAAACCCTTCAGAACACCACCTGCCGATACGCAAGAAACCTCGTGCTCACTGCTGGGGCCACCACAAATAATGGCAATTATTTGTTTGTTCATCGAATAAAGTTTTCAGCTTTGGTGGTTATCTCCATCAAGCGATCTAGAGCCTGTGTCGGTGTGATTAACCCTGACACCACATCTGCAACAGCCTCAATAACCGGCACTTCCACGCCCACCCGGTGAGCAATTTCAAGAATCGCACTAGATGATGCAACACCTTCAACAGTCTTTGCTACCTCAGTTCGAGCAACATCCATTGAACCGCTTCGCCCCAGCACTTCTCCAAAGGTTCGATTTCTAGACAAGGGAGAGCCACAACTAGCAACAAGATCTCCCATTCCAGCCAAACCAGCGGCACTCAGTGGATCTGCATTATTAGCAGCGCACAACCGTGCCACCTCATTAAGTCCACGCGTAATAAGCATCGCCTGTGTATTTTCACCAAAACCAAGGCCGATAGAAATTCCAACAGCAAGTGCGATCACGCTTTTAATAGCACCAGCTAACTCACATCCCAAAACATCGACAGATGTATAAACACGGTAGTAAGGAGTTGCAAAGAGTTGTTGAACCTTTTCAGCTAATGCCATCGTGGGTGCTGCAGCAACCGCCCCTGCTGGTTGACGCAGGATTAACTCATTTGCAAGGTTGGGACCAGTAATAATGGCGATGTTTTCAGTCTCCATCACCTCATGGATAATCTCTGTCATTCGAGACATCGTGCTGACTTCAATGCCCTTTAAGGTACTGACATAGATAGCACCTGGTTGCACTAGTGGCTTCCAGCTCTTCAAATTCTCGCGCAAAGTCTGTGCTGGCACCGCCAAGATGTAAATATTGGAATAATCAAAAGCTTCTTGAAGATTGCTTGTCGCTTTGAGACCAACTGGAAGTGAGTTCTCATCTAAGTAATGTGTGTTGGTGTGCTTGTTGTTGATCTCATCTACAACATCTTGATTGCGACCCCACAACAAAACATGGTTTCCAGCATCACACAAGACTTGAGCCATGGTACTTCCCCATTGCCCAGCACCCAGGACTACTACCTTGCTCACTTCTTCTTTTCTTTCTTAAAATTGCCAGTACGCGGAAGATTGGAAGTGTGTGGATCAAATATTTCTATGGGGCGTTTTTCACCGCGAAGTTCTTCCAAAAGATTAGTTAGCTCCCGCATTACAAATGCTGTGGCCTCGCGTAATGCTTCTGGATCATTCTCTTTTCCATACCAGGGAGATAAATCCAGAGGCTTGCCAGCCAGCACATTGATAGGAGTGCGAGGGAAGAGTTTTATCTTCTTCCCATACGTTGGCATAACAATCTGGGAACCCCATTGAGCGATAGGAACAATCGGCGTGCGTGTAGCTATTGCTAGTCGAGCAAGACCAGTTTTTGCAACCATCGGCCACCCGTTTGCATCCCTAGTCAAGGTTCCTTCTGGATACACGCCAACGCAATGACCCATTTCTAAAAGCCGTAGTGCATGATCTAAGGCTTTAGAAGCATCCTTACTTTCACGAGCCACTGGAACCATGCCAGCTGCTAGAACAACTTTTCCAATCACAGGGACCTTAAAAACCCCCTCTTTACCGATGTAACGAGGAGCTCGCCCATTGCGATAGAGAAAATGTGTAAGAAATAAAACATCTAAGTATGAAAGGTGGTTGCTGGCAACGATTGCCTTGCCGCTCTTGGGGAGATTCTCGCCCCCACGCCACACTTTTTTTCCCACCAGATTAAGAAGTGGAATAACTACCTTAGCTCCAACTTTAAAAGCGAGATTGGTCCCGAGGGGGGTTCCTCGGGGCGGAGCATATGAAATCTTGTACTCCGTCATAGCCTTAATAATAGTGCCGTATATGCAAAAACGGGGCTAGCGTTAGCCAGCCCCGCTTTTTAAGCACGAGAATTATTTTCTCTTTGCCTTCTTTACAACCTTCTTCGCTGCTGGACGCTTCTTAGCAGGAGACTTCTTTGCAACCTTCTTAGCTGTCTTCTTGACAACCTTCTTAGCTGCCTTCTTTGGTGCTGCCTTCTTAGCAACTACCTTTGGCTCTGGCTTTGGTGCTGGAGCAAGCTTGCGATCTCCAGCAATAACTTCCTTAAGTGCCTTTGCAGGTAGGAAGCGTGCCTTCTTTGATGCCTTGATCTTGATTGTCTCGCCAGTAAATGGGTTACGTCCCATACGTGCCTTGCGATCAACCTTCTTGAACTTACCGAAATCGTTGATCATTACATCTTCACCCTTTGAAAGGTTACGGATGATTGTGTCAAAAACGATATCTACAGCGTGAGCTGCTTCCTTCTTGCTGTCGTTGAAGTGTGGTGCTAACGCAGCAATGAATTGGGCCTTATTCATTGAATTCCCCTTATTTACGCGTAAATGTTAAGCAACCGCTTAACGTGTTCATAAACCTACGCGCATACAAGGGGTGATGAGGTTATTGAAATGCGCGTGTCGCATTTTTTATTTTTGCCATAAACGCTCAAAAAGAGCGATTTTTATGCGTAGAAAACCCTCAATCACTTATCTAGGGTTTAGTTAATGAGTTCTCACCCGCGCTTAAAAGTAAGGATTTACGCTTGTTTTGAACCCTTACGAACGAATTGGAAGAGTAGTTGGCTTATATGGTGGGCGATTTTTCTCGAAAGAATCAATGGAATCAGTCTGTTTGAGGGTCAAACCAATGTCATCCAATCCTTCCATCAAGCGCCAACGGGTGTAATCATCGATGTCAAAGGCCAAACTCTTAGAACCATAGCTAACGGTGCGGCTCTCTAGATCAACTGTTATTGATGTTGATGGCTCTGCTTCAACAGCAGCCCACATTGCCTCAACCTCTGCTTGATCCACAATAATTGTGAGCAAGCCACCTTTAAGTGAATTGCCGCGGAAGATATCTGCAAAGCGGCTAGAAATAACTACTTTAAAGCCATAGTTCTGTAACGCCCACACAGCATGCTCTCGAGAAGAGCCAGTCCCAAAATCTGCTCCTGCAATAAGAACTGTGCCCTTTTTGAAGGCATCCTTGTTCAAAACAAACTCAGGATCATTGCGCCAGGCTGCAAATAGACCATCTTCAAAACCACTGCGGGTTACTCGCTTTAAATAAACTGCAGGAATTATCTGATCGGTATCAACATTGCTGCGACGTAGAGGAACTCCGGTGCCGATGTGCTTGATGAATTTTTCCATGGACTTGGCTCCTTACAGATCCGCAGGTGAAGACAGCGTGCCACGCAGCGCTGTTGCAGCTGCGACAAGTGGACTTACTAAGTGTGTGCGACCACCTTTACCTTGGCGACCTTCAAAGTTACGGTTAGAGGTAGATGCTGCGCGCTCTCCCACTGCTAGTTGATCTGGATTCATGCCAAGACACATTGAGCATCCAGCATTTCGCCATTCTGCCCCTGCATCAAGAAAGACCTTATCCAAGCCTTCTGCTTCTGCTTCTAAGCGAACTCGCGCAGATCCTGGAACTACCAGCATGCGCAACGATGACGCAATCTTCTTTCCCTTTAATACATCTGCAGCTGCACGTAAATCTTCGATGCGCCCATTAGTACATGAGCCCAAGAAAACAGTGTCAATGGCTATCTTTTTAAGTGGTGTGCCAGCTTCGAGGCCCATGTAAACAAGTGCGCGTTCTGCTGCTGTGCGCGCTTCTGTATCTGCAATATCTGCAGGGTTTGGAACCACTGAATTAAGTGGCAAACCTTGGCCTGGGTTAGTTCCCCATGTGACAAATGGCTCTAGCTCATCTGCGCTCAGATTTACTTCAACATCAAACTTGGCATCTGCATCTGTAAACAGTGTTTTCCAATAAGAAACGGCTGCATCAAAATCTTCAGGTGCATGAGGCTTGCCCTTGATGTAATCAAATGTTGTTTGATCTGGAGCGATTAGACCTGCTCTAGCTCCTGCCTCAATAGACATGTTGCATACTGTCATGCGAGATTCCATTGACAGGGCACGGATTGCACTGCCTCGGTACTCGATAACATATCCCTGGCCACCACCTGTACCAATCTTTGCAATGATCGCAAGGATGATGTCTTTTGATGTCACACCTGGCTGCAGTGAGCCTTCAACATTTATCGCCATTGTCTTAGGGCGTTGCAAAGGCAATGTTTGAGTTGCTAGAACATGCTCAACTTCAGAGGTACCAATTCCAAAAGCAAGTGCGCCAAAAGCGCCGTGGGTAGAAGTGTGCGAATCTCCGCACACAATTGTCATGCCAGGTTGAGTAACACCAAGTTGAGGTCCAACAACGTGAACAACTCCCTGATCCTTATCTCCTAGTGAGTGAATGCGTAGGCCAAACTCTTTGCAGTTTGCGCGCAAGGTATCAACCTGTAACTTCGATACTGGATCTGCAATTGGCTTATCAATATTTAGAGTTGGAACATTGTGATCTTCTGTTGCAATCGTTAGATCGGCACGGCGAACTGGGCGTCCTGCAAGGCGCAGGCCATCAAATGCTTGTGGGCTTGTAACTTCGTGGATTAAATGCAGATCGATGTAAATCAGATCTGGTTCGCCTTGTGCCGCGCGAACAACATGCTCTGCCCAAATTTTCTCGGCTAGCGTTTTACCCACGATCATCTGCTCCTTGCTCTACTAGTTTGCGTATCACATCTTGAGATGTTAATATCACTCTATGAACAGAAAGAATAGCGGAGTTGGCGTATTAGATAAAGCCGTGGCAATTTTAAGCACGCTAGAGGCCGGCCCGCATTCACTTGCTGAATTAGTTGCAGCAACTGGCATCGCCCGTCCCACCGCCCATCGCTTAGCTGTAGCCCTTGAGTTTCACCGCTTAGTTGCTCGTGATTTAACGGGACGATTTGTTTTAGGACCTCGTTCGGGTGAATTGGGCGCTGCTGCCGGTGAAGATCGTTTATTAGCCGCTGCTGCCCCTGCTCTGGCCGCTCTGCGCGATGCAACTGGGGAAAGTGCGCAGTTATATCGCCGCCAAGGAGATCTGCGTATCTGTGTTGCAGTAGCAGAGCGTCTATCAGGATTGCGTGACTCTGTTCCTGTGGGAGCAGCGCTGACAATGCATGCTGGCTCTGCTGCACAAATTCTGCTTGCGTGGGAAGAGTCAGAAAAGATTCATCGTGGATTAACCAACGCACGATTTACAGCAGCGCAACTTTCTGCCGATCGTCGTCGCGGTTGGGCTCAATCTGTGGGAGAGCGCGAGGCTGGAGTTGCATCTGTATCAGCTCCGGTTCGTGCACCCAATGGCAAAGTAATTGCTGCTGTAAGCATAAGCGGCCCGATCGAACGTCTAGGACGTCAACCTGGCCGCATTCATGCCGCTGCTGTAGTTGCTACTGCAGCTCGTCTGACTGAACATCTAGCTCGCGAATAACCCGAGCAATTGTAGGAAAAGAAAAACCTTTTCGCTGAAGCAAGGATTGAATTCTGCGAATCTGAACCTCTGGCTCAAGTCGACTCATAGTGTTGTACTTCTTCATTCCCAGTGAAAACGCGGTCCGATACTCAGACTCATCATCAATCTCATCTAACGCTTCATCAATACTGGATTGATCTACTCCCCTAGTACGAAGCTCTCCAGCGATGATTCGCTTCGATAACTTCTTGGAGGTGTGACGGGATTGAGTCCACGCCTTTGCAAACTCTGAGTCATTGATCAAGCCATTTTCTTGAAGGCGAAAAATCGTTGCCTGAGCAACATCATCTTCTACACCACGCTTTTTTAAGTGAGCCAGAAGCTCACCCTTACTCTTGGCGCGCGCAACCAAAGCATTGAGTGCAATGGTGTTTGCGATTGAGTAAGGGTCAGCCTCCTGGTCAACCTTTACATATTCAAGCATTGGAGCTTAGAAATCCACCTCTGCGGCAGCCTCATCAATGGCAGCAACTAGTGCTGGATCGACCTCAACTGGAACGAAGTGTTCGCGGATCTTGTTTTCAATCTCATTGGCTAGATCTGGGTTATCAATGAGGAAGGCACGTGCATTTTCCTTACCCTGACCCAGCTGATCTGCCTCGTATGTGTACCAAGCACCAGACTTCTTAACCACACCGATGTCAACACCCATGTCAATGAGTGAGCCTTCGCGTGAAATTCCTGTGCCATAAATAATGTCGAACTCTGCCTGCTTGAAAGGTGGAGCCATCTTGTTCTTGACTACCTTTACGCGGGTACGGTTACCAACTGATTCTTGGCCATCCTTAAGCGTTTCAATACGACGGATATCAAGGCGAACTGAAGCGTAGAACTTAAGCGCCTTTCCACCTGTTGTTGTCTCTGGTGAACCAAAGAAGACGCCGATCTTGTCACGTAGCTGATTAATAAAGATTGCTGTTGTCTTTGATTGGTGCAGTGCTCCTGTGATCTTACGAAGTGCTTGAGACATCAAACGAGCCTGAAGACCCATATGTGAATCACCCATCTCGCCTTCGATTTCTGCGCGAGGAACAAGTGCTGCAACTGAGTCAACTACAACTAGATCAAGTGCACCTGAACGAATAAGCATGTCCATGATTTCTAGAGCTTGCTCACCAGTATCTGGTTGTGACACCAACAGTGCATCAATATCAACGCCAAGCTTCTTTGCATACTCAGAATCAAATGCGTGCTCAGCATCGATGAATGCACAGATGCCGCCAGCCTTTTGAGCATTAGCGATTGCATGCAATGTGAGAGTTGTCTTACCTGAAGATTCTGGTCCGTAAATTTCAACAACGCGACCTCGTGGAAGTCCACCAATACCAAGTGCGATATCTAGTGCGATTGAACCAGTTGGAATAACTTCAATGACTGTGTTCTGTCGCTCTGACATCTTCATTACTGCGCCCTTACCAAATTGACGTTCGATCTGGGCTAGGGCTGTATCCAACGCCTTGTGGCGTTCAATGTTGGCTTTGTCTTGTGCTGCATCGTTTGCTTTATTACTTTTTTCAGTAGCCACGTACATTCCTTTCGATAGAACGTCCTGCGTTGTGCAGTTCGTTTGGTCTGGCCCAGAAGGTACGGAGACCCAACGACGGTCTGCAGAAGCTCCACAACAGGTGTGGAGAAGAGCTGCAGGCGGAGGTTGGAACCGCTCTGGTTGTACTCGGAAAGTTTATCCGAACATCTGTTCGAAAGGTAACAGGTGGCACTGACAGATTTAGGCGTGTCGCCCCGCCATACTGAGCCGGTGTTAATCCTGCTGCCGCCCTCTGAGAAGAAATCAGCCACCCCTGGGCCGGCCATCCAGGTCTATACAGGCGTTCTCTACGCCGCCCTACGGTGGAGCGCCCTTACTAAAGCCCAGCAGAAGCTCGGCCAATCGTGCGTCGCCATCATCTCGGCCAAATACGGGGTACTTCGCCCAATGGATCCAATCGAGCCCTATAAAGAAAAAATCAAGAACAAGAAGATGGCTGCCCAGGTTGCGCAAGCATTAGATGGCGCAGAATCTGAGTTAATTATCGACTGTCGCTCATCTACCTACCAAACAGTGTGGCAATCCCCCGTTGCAATCACAGTTGAGATCAAGGTCTTCACCAAAATCGACGGTGTGAAAAAAGTAATTACCCACATGTCAAAAAAGACTCGTGGTGAAGTTACCCATCACATCCTAAATTCAGCAAAAATTCTGAGTAATCCTCATGAACTAGAAGCTATGGTTTTGCAGAAATTTCAATGTGAATTAATTGAAGGAAATAAGAAAAACCCTTGGGTATTAGAGGTGTATTGCTAAGGCGTCTCTAAGACGCCATAAGAGCTGTCTTCTTGATCAGTTCAACAGTTAATGTTGGATAGTTCCACATAATTACATGAGCGCAGTTATCGACAACAATCCATCGTGAATGAGAAGGAGCAACGCTTTTTTCCTGCGCAATCTCCTCTGGCAATGTTAGATCTTCATCTCCAAAAACTACTGACAGTTTTACTCTCTCGGGCACAACAGATTCAAACCTGCGTCCATTTGCACCATGCCACATCGGCATATAACCCTTTGACTTTGCCATCGCAATCACTGAATCACGACAGGATTCAAAACTTAATTCTCGCCACAAGTGTGTGATCTTCTTATAGCCAATTGCTTTTAGTGCTGGAATTCGATACGCCGTCTTCATGAAGTGCTGCGATATTTTCGCAAGGATTCTTGCATCAAGACTTGGTGGGAACTTTCGTGGCGGTTGTTCATGCCATAACCCAGCTGGGGCTAATGCGGTAACACTTAGAACATTATCTGGAGCAACAGCTGCCATCTCTAATGCAATCCATCCTCCCAGGGAGTTTCCGGCAACATGCATAGTTTTGACACCCATGTCATTAACCATGTAATCAACTATCGACTGAGCCAGAGAACGTGGATCCATTTCTTCATCATCTCTGAGTGGTGCATCACCATGACCTGGAAGGTCAATGGCATAGACCGTAAAACTCTCAATTAACTGGGGAACCAGGCTCTTCCAAATGTTTCCAGCTGAACCCAGTCCATGCACAAGGACTAGTGCGGGTTTATTCAGGTCTTGTGTGTAGCGATGGGAGCTAACTGGCATTTTTAGTACCTGTGCTTTTCTGTCTCATTTGGATGTGCCTTGCACACCGCTTTCCAAATGACATCCGGCTCAAGCCCGGCAGCCAAAGCTTCGTTGACGCTCTTGCTACCTAACTCTGAAAGTGCGATATCGGAAGAAAATGAAGGGGCCCATGCATCACCAAATGACAAGGTGATGCGCTCACGCAGATCAGAGATTCGCAATTGCAGTTATTGCTTCTGCTTGTGCACGAGATTGTGCAGGAGTAATTGGATGTAAGGCTTGTCCGATTAACCATCGTGTTGCGAGATCACTCTTTTCTTTCCCCAACAAGTGAGCCATCGCAATGGAAAATGCTTTCCACAAGGTGTCGCTCTGAGCTGCTAACGCAATGGCCAATGACTCCGGATCTTGTGTGCGCATAGCAGCTAATGCTTTATCTGCAGAAATTTCAATTGAAATCTGTTCTAAAGCTGAGGTTGCAGTTGGTGCTGCTTGTGCGATGACAACTAGTCGCTGCATCTCTGATTCACACAGACTTCGAATAACACTCTCTTTGTCTCGGTAATGGTTATAGAGAGTTGCACGAGAGACTTCCGAAACATCTGCGATTTCAATCATGGACATCTTTTTTAAACCAGTAGTTGCAATCAACTGCTTTGTTGCTTCAAGGATTGCGTTTTGTGTACGGCGGTGAGTTGCTACTTGTGGCGCGTACTTATTAAGCGGCATCGACAACAGTGAGAGTTACGCCCTCACGGCTCTTGAGCTCTGCAGATACATCACTGAAAACGCCAGAAAGAGAAAGTCCCAATGCGACGCAAATTGCATTAAGCAATTCAGAGGATGCTTCTTTTTGTCCGCGCTCAACCTCGGAGAGATATCCAAGTGAGACTCGTGCATCGCGAGCAACATCGCGCAATGTGCGACCTTGGGCGGTGCGTGCAGAACGAAGGGTTTGACCAATAGCGTCACGAACTAGAACCATTGTCATACTCCCTTCAATTGTCGATCTTTAAACGCGATGTCTAAGGATACGCGCAAAGGTGGCGATCGCGCTTGATGTAGCTGCGTTTCGCACAGAATCACGATCCCCCGAAAGGGCTAATTCGATGGTGTGGCTGATTGGGCCTTCAATGGCTACCCACACCACACCCACCGGATTTCCATCCAACGTGTTCGGGCCAGCAACGCCTGTTGTTCCAATCGCCCAGGTTGTTCCAAAGGATTTAATAGCACCCTTAGCCATTGCAACTGCGACCTCTTCACTTATCACGGTGTGTTTTTCAATGAGCGCTGGGTCAATACCTAAATGGGAAATTTTAATTTCATCGCGGTAGGCGGTGAGTCCACCAACAAACACATCAGATGCTCCTGCAACAGTGACAATTGCAGCACTTACAGAGCCTGCAGTTAAAGACTCAGCTGTGCTAATTGTTTCTCCGCGCTTGCGCAGATGTTCAACGATCTCGGCAGAAAAGCCATGGATCTCGGTTGCTAACGTCATCTGCCTAACCTTTCTTATTTCGCGCTTTATGTTTGAAGGTTGAATTCACATAATACACACCAGTAACGATAGTTAGTACCACTGCAACAAACATGAACCCATCGCGGAACCAGTAAAGGTTTGAACTAAGGGGCAGCACATAGAAGCCAACACCAAAGTTCTGCATCGTTGCCTTGATCTTGCCACCCTTGTTAGCTGGAATAACTCCCCGCTTAATAACAGAAAGTCGGAATAGTGTGATTCCAATTTCACGGAACAAAATCACACTTGTGATCCACCATGGCATACGTCCTAAGATCGACAGTGAGACCATCGCCGTACCAATCATGAATTTGTCGGCAACTGGATCTAAAAACTCACCAAACTTAGTAATTGCCCCTCGGCTTCTGGCTAACTTTCCATCCAAAATGTCTGATAATCCAAGAATAAAGAAAACACACCAAGAAATATATTGCCATGCTGGGTCATTGCCACCATTTTTAAAAAGCGTATAGGCACCGACAGGCACAAACAACAAACGCATAACAGTAATAAAGTTAGGAGTTATAAAAGCTGGGAGCTTCATAGAGGTTTAGCCACCAAATCCGCACCCATCGAATCAATAACTACGGCATCAACATACTGCCCGACCTTGTAGTTAGTACCGATAAAGGAGGTAGTTCCATCCACTTCAGGTCCCTGGTGGGCGGCGCGACCTTCTTGCAGCTCTTCATCTTCAATCAGAACCCGCACATTTTCCCCAATTCGCGCTTGTGCTCGCAATGAAACCATCTCATCGGCCAAAGAAGATAATGTCTCAACTCTCTGGGCAATGACATCTGCATCAACCTTGTCTGAAAGATTTAATGCTTCAGTGTTGTCCTCATCTGAATATCCAAATACTCCTACTGCATCTAGCTTTGCCTTGGTAATGAAGTCAGCAAGATCATCAAAATCCGCTTGAGTTTCACCTGGGAAGCCGACAATAAAGTTTGAACGAATTCCAGCCTCTGGTGACACCGCGCGCACCTGGCTAATTAGATGTAAAAACTTCTCGCTATCGCCAAAACGGCGCATTCTGCGAAGGACAGTTGGGCTTGTGTGCTGGAAGGATAAATCAAAGTACGGAGCTGTTTTATCTGTGGCAATCATCGCCTGAATCAATGTAGGACGCATCTCAGCTGGTTGTAAGTACGACAGACGAACTCGCTCAACACCTGGCAGCGCTGCGATATCTGGCAAGATCTTTTCCATCAACTGTAGGTCGCCTAGATCTTTTCCGTATGAGGTTGTGTTTTCGCTAACCAAGAACAATTCCGTAACACCATTTTCAGCAAGCCAACGCGCTTCCTTGATGATGTCAGTAGGACGCCTTGATATAAAAGAACCTCGGAAATATGGAATCGCACAGAAAGAACAGCGACGATCACAGCCTGATGCAATTTTTAGCGGCGCCCAAGGCGCAGTGCCTAGGCGCTTTCTAGAAAACTCCTCGCTCTCACGCGCATCTGCGCGATCAACTGGAGCTATTGGCAAAAGCGCGCGACGATCACGTGGAACGTGTGACTTATGGGATTCTCCAGCAATAATGGCTTGCAAGCGCGCAGAAATGTCTTTGTAATCATCAAAACCTAGAATTGCATCTGTTTCAGGTAGTTCCTCGGCTAAGAGATTTCCATAACGCTCTGCCATGCAGCCAACTGCAACTACTGCGCGCGTAACCCCATGACCTTTAAGGGAATTTGCCTCAAGCAATGTGTCAATAGAATCCTTCTTTGCGGATTCGATAAAACCACATGTATTTACAAGTGCAACCTCAGCTGATTCCACATCATCGACAAGCGTCCAGCCATCGGCTGCTAATCGGCCCGCTAACTCTTCAGAATCTACCTCGTTGCGTGCGCATCCAAGTGTGACCACTGCAACGGTGCGCTTCATTTGCGCAATCTTACCCTGTTTAGGGCTGTTAAGAATCTACTCCGTACGACACGCTAACTACTTCACCATCCCTGCCGATTGAATCGACTTTATTACCGTTGACAGTTAAATCAACTCCCCCTGCGTTGCCAATCTTCACATTGAGAGAAACATCGGTGGTAAAGGTCTTGGTGTTACCTCGCGCAATTTGCCCACTAAAGAGAGTGCGTCCAGTTGCATCCGACACAAAGAGCCAGCTTTTGGCACGTGTTGCCGTGACAATAAGTTGTACGCCTGTGCCTGTTGAAACAGTTGCCTCCTCCGTTGGAGTTGGCTCAGTTGCTTCAGGTGAAGCAGGTGCACTTTCCGTTGCAGTAGTTGAAGCGATTGGCGCTGGAATATCTACAGAAGAAGTGTTTGAAATAATGATCTGCGCAAGCCCCACGACAAACAAAGATGAGACAGAAATTGTTGCTAATACTTTCCATGAAATCTTACGGGCTTCTTCAGGTAGTTTCATGACGCTATTTTCAACAAGTAAATCCTTCATTGAACGATCCGCATGCATTTGCTCTTCTTCAAAAGCTGCAATGAAAATCAGTGGATCGACACCTAACTTTGTTGCAATATTACGGATGTGACCACGCGCATAAGTTTCACCACCACAATTATGAAAAGAATCCGATTCCATCTCACGCAATAGTGAGCTTCGAATATTTGTAGAAGCCGAAAGATCGTCAATGCTCAGCCCAGCACTCTTTCGTGCTTGAGTAATCATTGATCCAAGAGACATGAACTAATCCTCAAATTGGCTGTGGGGTGATACACAAGTCTAAAGTAGAACGGTCAGGGGTGAATAGATGCAGGCGTGAGAATTAGGGGTGAAAGAGGGTGACTTCCCTACGTGTTCACCTTCTATTAATAATCGCGAAGGGTTGCAAGCACAGAATCAAGTTCATCGGGCTTAACCATCACGGTTCGCGCCTTTGAACCCTCCGATGGTCCAACGATTCCGCGAGACTCCATCAGATCCATTAAGCGTCCAGCTTTAGCAAAACCAATTCGCAACTTTCTTTGCAGCATCGATGTTGAGCCAAATTGTGTGCCAACAACAAGTTCAACTGCTTGGCACAAAATATCTAGATCATCGCCAATTTCCTTATCAACCATTTTCATCTGGTTGACAGGTGCAGTTACATCTTCACGATATCTAGGTTTTAACTGCTTTTTAACATGTGTTGTAACCGCTTCAATTTCACGCTCTGAAACGTATGCCCCTTGAATTCTTATCGCTCGGCTTGAACCCATAGGAATAAAGAGCGCATCGCCTTGTCCTACTAGCTTTTCAGCACCAGGCGTATCCAAAATAACACGGCTATCAGCAAGTGAACTTGTTGCAAATGAAAGACGAGATGGAACGTTTGCTTTGATTAAACCAGTCACAACATCAACAGATGGACGTTGTGTAGCAAGGACTAAATGGATACCTGCAGATCGAGCCAACTGAGTAATTCGCACGACAGATTCTTCCACCTCTTTTGCTGCAACCATCATTAAATCTGCAAGCTCATCGATTATGACAAGTAGATATGGATACGGCTCAATGACACGATCACTGCCAGCCGGAGGAATAACTTTTCCGGCACGTACCGCCTTATTGAAATCATCGATATGTCTGAAACCAAAGGTTGATAAATCTTCATAACGAAGATCCATTTCGCGCACAACCCATGTAAGGGCATCTGCTGCTTTTTTAGGATTAGTAATAATTGGTGTGATGAGGTGAGGAATGCCTTCATAGGCATTTAGCTCTACGCGCTTTGGATCAATAAGAACTAGGCGAACATCATCTGGAGTTGCACGCATTAAAATCGAGGTAATCATGGCGTTAATCATTGATGATTTACCAGCACCAGTTGCACCAGCCACCAAAAGGTGAGGCATCTTGGCAAGATTTGCACACACATAGTTACCTTCAACATCCTTACCCAAAGCAACAAGCATGGGATGCAAATCTTGACCTGCAACAGATGAGCGCAAAACATCACCTAATGCGACTATTTCCCGATCTGCATTTGGGATTTCAATTCCAACTGCAGACTTTCCAGGAATTGGAGACAGGATGCGAACATCGCTACTAGCAACAGCGTAAGAAATATTCTTAGCAAGGGCTGTAATTCGCTCGACCTTTACAGCGTTACCAAGCTCAACTTCATATCTGGTAACAGTTGGACCACGCATGAAGCCAGTAACTTGGGCATCGATTTCAAACTGCAAAAAGACTTCAGTTAATGCAGCAACTACAACCTCATTTGCCTTGCTCTTGGCTTTGGCTGCAGGACCTGCTCGCAATACATCTGCAGCTGGAAGTTCGTAAATAGCATCTGCTGACAGTAATAATTGTTCTGGACGCTTTGCGGCAACGGTGTTTTCATTGGCATGTATAACTGGAGAAATAGGGACTGGGACGGTGAACTCTTCATCAAAGCTTTCCTCATCTAGTTCTTCTTCATCCTCTTCTGGCTCATTCCATGCCGCCACTACTGGTGTATCAAAGGCTGGTGTATCTGTAATTTCAAACTCTTCTTCAACGCGCTCTGCTCGTTCAGGACGCTTAGACCAGAGCCATTTACTAGATGTTGCGATGCGAGTCAGAATCTCAGAGACAGGGGTTGCGGTAATAACTAATAAACCAAAAATGAAAATAATAAATAGAACGGGATAGGCAAGCACTGATGTCATTAATCCGACTAAAGGTTCAGTGACTCCGTATCCCAACCATCCACCACCCTCGCGCATTGCAGTTGCGCCCGTGCCGACTGAACCGTTAAATAGATGAGCTAGCCCAGTTGATGAGACAGCAAGTGCCAGCGTGCCAATAATGATTCGCCCCGTTGCTTTCGAATCTTCAGGAACACGAAATAATCTAAATGCAAAGTAAATAAGAACAAGGGGTGAAATAAATCCAACGCGACCAAAACCACCATATATAAATGAGTAAACCGCTCGACCTACAAGGTTATCCGAGTGAAACCAAGTTCCGGCCGTTGCAATCAAAGCAAGAATTAAAATTAGAAATGCGATTCCATCTCGTTGATGTGCTGGATCTAAATCTCTGGCACCTCGAGCAATAAAACGAACACTCTTACCTAGTGACTTGGCGATAAACCGCCATGTGGCACCAACTCCACGACCAAGTGCTCCGCCTACGGCACCTGTCTTAGATTGTGCTTTTTTTCTTTTTGCCACACGACCGATCGTAAAGGGTTAACAAATTGGAACCTACTAGGCGCGCCGCGCTTTACACTTCAATAACGACAGGGACAATCATCGGCTTTCGACGATGCTCTCCCCCAACCCATCCACCTATTGTCTTTCGCACAATTTGAGATAGTTGATGGGTTCCATTGATTCCATCAACTACTGCTGCTGCAAGGGCTTTTTCAATACGTAGCTTGACCTCATCAAACATCGCAGCATCTTCATTAAATCCTCGCGCATGAATATCTGGACCTGCAACGATTTTGCCACTTTGAGAATCAATAACAACAACACAGGAGATAAAACCTTCTTCACCCAAAATGCGTCGATCCTTCAATGAACTTTCAGTGATATCGCCAATGCTCTGTCCATCTACAAAAACAAAGCCCACAGGGATTGCTCCGACAACCTCTGCTTCATGATTGATTAAGTCAATCACGACTCCGTTATCAATAATGAATGTGTTGTCTCTTGGAACACCAGATTGAATAGCAAGTTCTGCGTTTGCTTTCAGGTGACGCCATTCTCCATGAATTGGCAACACATACTTCGGCTTGACTATGTTGTAGCAATAAAGAAGCTCTCCTGCTGCAGCATGGCCAGAGACGTGAACCATTGCATTTGCTTTATGGACCACCTTTGCGCCAAAACGTGTTAATTCATTGATGACGCGAAAAACAGAGTTTTCATTTCCAGGTATGAGAGAAGAAGCCAAAATAACTGTGTCACCTTCGCCAACTCGAATCTGGTGGTCACCATTTGCCATACGAGAGAGGGCAGCCATCGGCTCACCTTGTGAACCAGTACAAATCAAAACAACATTGTCATCATATTGATCTAGATCTTTTGCATCGATCACTAAATCAGCAGGAACGTTGAGATATCCCATGTCCTCTGCGATCTTCATATTGCGAACCATGGATCGGCCAATGAACACCACTTTGCGACCGTGCTGTGCTGCAACATCAATAATTTGCTGAACACGGTGAACATGTGAAGAAAATGAAGCAACGATGACACGTCGTTTGGTTGAGGAAATTACTCGATTAAGTGCGGGCATAATTTCGCGCTCTGAAGGTGTGAATCCTGGGACATCGGCGTTAGTTGAATCAACCATGAATAGATCAACGCCTTGCTCACCTAACCGTGCAAATGTTCGCAAATCAGTAATGCGGCCATCTAAGGGCAGTTGATCCATCTTAAAATCACCTGTTGCCAATACTCGGCCAGCACCTGTATTGATAACAACGGCCAATGAATCTGGGATTGAGTGGTTAACTGTCACAAACTCCAAGGTGAAAGGACCAATGTCTTCGGTGCCACCCTCTTTAACTTCACGTGTAAGCGGAGTGATGCGATGTTCTTTTAACTTCGCAGTAATAAGTGCAAGAGTTAATGCTGACCCATAAATGGCAATATCGCCACGTTCGCGCAACAGATAAGGAACAGCGCCAATATGGTCTTCATGACCATGCGTTAAAAAGATACCTATAACATCAGCTAGGCGATCTCTGATGTAAGAAAAGTCGGGAAGAATTAAATCAATACCTGGCTGATTATCTTCAGGAAATAAGACACCGCAGTCCACTATCAACAGCTTTGATTTATATTCAAAGACAGTCATATTGCGGCCAATTTCAGTAAGGCCACCGAGTGCAACTATGCGCAAACCGCCATCAACTAACTTTGGCGGAGTACTTAGATTTGGGTGTGGATGATTCATTAGTTAACTGCAACGCCACCGGCACGTAGATCTTCACGCAGTTGCGCGATCTGTGCATCAGTAGCATCGACTAGAGGAAGACGAGTATGGCCACCAGGTAGGCCCATTAATGTGAGCGCGGCCTTTGTCAGAATCGCACCCTGTGTTCGGAAGGTTCCTGTGTAAACAGGCAATAGCTTCTGATGAATCTCTAAAGCACGTGCTGTATTTCCTGCAAACCAAGAATCTAATAACTCACGAAGGTCTTTTCCAACTGTATGACCACAGACCGAGACAAATCCAACGGCTCCAACTGAAAGAAGTGGCAAGTTTAAAATGTCATCACCTGAATAAACAGGAATTCCGCAGCGCTTAATCACCCATGAAGTCGATGCGACATCTCCCTTTGCATCTTTCAGAGCAACGATCCGAGGGTGTTCTGCGAGACGAACAATTGTGTCTGGCTCGATTGGAACACCTGTGCGACCAGGAATGTCATACATCATCATTGGAAGATCAGTTGCATCTGCAACTGCACGGAAGTGAGCTTCAATGCCAGCCTGTGGTGGCTTGTTGTAATAAGGAGTAACTACCAGCAATCCATCTGCTCCTGCTTTTTCAGTGCGCTTGGCTTGATTGATCGAGTATTCAGTTTCATTATCTCCAGCACCAGATAAAACTTTGATCGAAGATCCCACTGTGTTTCTTACAACGCGGATGATCTCCTCTTTTTCAGAGGATTTAGTCGTTGGGGCTTCACCTGTAGTTCCGTTAACCACAATTCCATCATGGCCGTTTGCAACAAGGTGGGCTGCAAGGGTTTCAACGCCTGCCCAATCGATTGCGCCATCTTTTGTGAAGGGCGTGACCATTGCGGTCAGAAGCCGTCCAAATGGAGGTGCGATTGTCATGCGGTGAACTCTACCCGAATTAAGGGGCGACTCGTCCAGACTTTTCGAAGGCTGCGTATGTAAGTGGCATCAATTTTGCAAATTCCGCTTCCATTTTCTCAGCAACCATCTCTATTTCACGTTGAGGATAGCTAGGAAAGTGTGAACCTTCGCGGGCGGTACGTAAGGACAAGAAGTTCATCAATGCGCGGGCATTCATAGAGACATACATCGATGAGTATGTTGCAACTGGCAAAACTACACGTGCAACTTCGCGTGCAACGCCGGCTTCTAACATTTTTTGATAACTATCGTATGCAATGACGTAGGCATCCTTCATGGCTGCAACCGTCACATCAAATTGGTCTTTAGTGCCATCAACAAATGTGTAGGCGCCAGTCTTGCCAACTTGAATGAGTTTGCGCTCGGCAGATGGAATATAAAAGACAGGTCTTAATTCGCGGTAGCGACCGCTTTCTTCATTGTATGAAGCGATGCGGTGGCGCATGAACTCACGAAATACAAAAATAGGAGCAGAGACAAAAAAAGTCATAGATGTGTGCTCGAATGGAGAACCATGACGTTCGCGTGCAAGATAGTTAATCAAACCTGCAGAACGAGCTGGATCTTCTCCAATTTCCTCCATTGATTGCTCACCAGCTGTTGACACGCGAGCAGCCCAAATAACATCTGCATCGCTCGCACTAGCCTTCACCAATTCAACGGTCACATCATCGCGGTAAATAATTTCTTCACTCATGGCTGCACCCTATCTATGTGCCCCTAGCAGCCCTTGGATATATACGGCACAATGTCCGCGTGTCCAAGGTTGCCTCCACCACATTGCGCGATTCGCTCAGTGTTTCACTCACTGTTGGTGCATATGGGGTGGCATTTGGCGCGGCAGCAGTGGCCAATGGCTTTACTGTTTTGCAAAGCTGCTTACTTTCATTATTGACTTTTTCTGGCGCATCTCAATTTGCAGTCATTGGTGTTCTAGGAGCCGGTGGCTCAGCAATAAGTGGAATCGCAACCGCATCTTTACTCGGTGTTAGAAACGCACTCTATGGAGTCATCATGGCTCCCCGACTTAAAGTTTCTGGATTAAAGCGAATCGTAGCTGCGCAAATAACTATTGATGAATCAACAGCGGTTGCACTTGGGCAAGAGCCTCATGGTGACGATGCCATGCGCAAAGGTTTTTGGTACACAGGCATCGGAGTCTTTGTATTTTGGAACCTCTTCACACTTGCAGGTGCGCTAGGTGCTCAAGCAATGGGCGATGTCCGCGCATTTGGACTTGATTCCGCCGTTCCCGCCGCATTCTTGGGATTAGTGTGGCCACGATTAACAGGAAAGTTTGAGCGCATATTGGCCGTTGGTTGCGCACTCTTTGCAATCGCCATGACGCCCATACTGCCTGCAGGTCTTCCCATCATTGCAACTGCTTTTATCGCAATAGTGATCGGATTAAAGCGATGAATGCATTCTGGATAGCAACCATTGGAACTAGCCTTATTGCATTTGCACTCAAGTACTCAGGCCATTCTGTTCCAGAACGCTGGCTTTCACACCCACAGATTCAACGTATCAACGCACTTATTCCAATTGCATTGCTCAGTGCTCTAGTGGCTGTTCAGAGTTTTTCTGAGAAATCCAAACTAATGGTTGACCAACGTCTAGTTGGCCTATCCGTTGCAATGATTGCGCTCATTCTGAAAGCACCATTTCCAGTTGTTGTGCTTTCAGCTGCAGTTTCATCCGCAGCCGTTTACCGCTGGCTTTAGATAATCCCTAGCGAGACAAGCTTTGCCTTTAGATCATTATCTGATGGCTCCGTTAAGTGAGTACCGTCAGAGAAAACAATCACTGGAATTGACTTAGCTCCACCGTTAATTTCGATGACCTTGTCAGCAGCGGTTAAATCTGAATCTGTATCAATTAATGTGTATTCGACATTAAGCTCTTCAAATAAGCGCTTTGAACGTCGGCAATCGCCGCACCAATCAGCGCCATACATAGTGATTTGATCTTTTGACATGAGTTACCCCTTACATGAACTTGTCTAGGCCATGGATCAGGCCAGGATGGTTAATAATCTTTCGTACTCCAAGAATAACTCCTGGCATAAATCCTGCACGGTCAATTGAATCGTGACGAATAGTTAAGGTCTCCCCTAATCCGCCAAACAGAACCTCTTGATGTGCAACTAATCCACGAGCACGAACTGAGTGCACTGGAATATCTCCCACTAATGAGCCACGAGCACCCTCTAGCGATGTTGTAGTGGCATCTGGCATCGGCCCAAGACCTGCTTCTTTGCGTGCAACGGTCATTAATTCTGCGGTGCGAGCAGCAGTTCCAGATGGAGCATCAACCTTTGCAGGATGATGAAGTTCAATAATTTCAGCAGATTCAAAGTACTTTGCGGCCTTTGCGGCAAACTCCATCATCAATACTGCACCGATTGCAAAGTTAGGGGCAATTAACACACCAACTGTTGGATTTGCAGCAAGCCATCCCTTAACCGTCGCAAGCTTTGCATCATCAAATCCTGTTGTACCAACAACTACGTTAATTCCATTATTAATCAAAAATTCTAGGTTCTTCATCACGCTATCTGGTGTTGTGAAATCAACAACTACTTGTGCACCAGAATCCTTGAGTTGATCAATTGAATCTCCCAGATCAAGTGCTGCAACCAGCGCTAAACCATCAGCTGCTTCAACAGCCTTAACGACCTCAGAGCCCATGCGTCCGCGAGCACCTAACACTGCA
>CANLAC010000003.1 GCA_947488645.1 Actinomycetota bacterium
TTGGTATCGGAGGTTCACCAGAAGCGGTTATTGCAGCTGCAGGAATAATTGCATTAGGTGGAAATATTCAAACTCAACTTGTTTCTAACGCTCACATTGAATCTTTCACTAACGATCCTCTAAAAGTACTCAATCTTCCTGTTCTGACGAAATATGACCTCATCCATTCAAACAATGTTTTACTATCAATCACAGGAGTTTCTGATAACGAACTAGTTAAGGGTTTAAAGCGCGAAGGCAACAAGATTGTTTCAGACACATTGATTATTGGTCGATTAAGTAATGGCCCACTTATGCTTCATATCTAGCTGTTAAGGCTTAATGCTGCTAGAGCACCATTTATTATCGACTCCGCATTCAAGTCATGTAAGGCATATAGATCTGGGATATTTCCTGATTGTCCAAAATTATCTACACCCATAGCTACTTGTGGCATTCCCAGGGCTGATCCCAGCCACGCCATTGCATGGGAAGAGCCGTCATGAATTGAAACAATTGGGGCTTTTTCAGTAAATGTAGTCCGTAAAACACCAGGTAGAGATGGTGTTGTAGCAGTGCGAATTCCTTGTTTTAAGGTTCTTTGCCAGCTTCCAAATACTCGACCCAATGAAGTTATATCAATGACATGTGCGATCACGCCTTCTAAAGCTAATTGTTTTGCCGCAGCTAAAACTTCTGGCATCACAGCGCCGCTACTAGCCAAGTAAACAACTGGTGCAAGATGATTATCCTGTTTAATTAAAGCGGCTCTACCATCTACTAATTTATAGGCACCAGCAAGTACTTGTGATCGCAAGGTTGCTTCACCAATACGTTGCTTTGCTTCGTAAAACGGTTGCTGATCAATTGATCGCGTTGTTAATCTGAAATAAAAAGCTAACTCGTTAGGTCTTAGATCTGGTGCGGTGTTCTTTTTTGCCCCCGCCACATGTGCAAGTGCATCACATAAGAGCCAATCAAGAGACTGCGCATAGGCTGGCTCCATAAGAACCACACCTGGCAACTCAACTCCGACAGATGGCGTAATCGTTGATTGATGCGCCCCTCCTTCTGGGGCAAGAGTTATTCCTGATGGCGTGCCAGCCACAATGAACTTCGCACCGGAATAAACACTGTAAATGAATGCATCCAAGCCACGCAGAACAAATGGATCGTAAACAGTTCCGATTGGAATGAGAGGTTGATCAGAAATATCTCCTGAGATTCCGAGTTGTCCCAATAGAGTGAATAGATTCATCTCACTTATTCCAAGTTCGATATGTTGCCCCTTAGGACCTTCTACCCATTTTTGAATTGAGTTGTCATTCCACTCCCGTTTAACATCCTTATTAAAGATCCCATGGCGATTGATAAATCCACCTAAATTTGTAGAAGTTGCAACATCTGGGGCTGTAGTTACTAAATAAGGCCTTATGGCCTCATTCCTGCTTACTTCAGTTAGTACTCGGCCAAAAGCCTCTTGAGAAGATGAAGACCCTGTTGGTGCAATGCCTGTTGTATGAGGAAATTCTGCCGAAATTTCCGCTTTACTAGATGTTCGCTTCAATGACTGAGCTCTGGATAAACACAGTGAATCTTCTGCGCTTCCAGGCTCAAATTTACTCCACTCATTTGATTGACTTAATCCCACCAAGGTTCGTAGTTCATCAATCTGCTTCTTTGATATCTGCGCTGAGTGGTTTCTCTTATCCCCGGCGATAGGTAAGTGCCATCCTTTAATTGTGTATGCAAAAACAACACTTGGTTTGTTCTCAACTTCATCACATTCCTTAAAAGTTTCCAATAGAGAAGAAATGTCGTGACCACCTAAGTCGGTCAAAATCTCGAAAAGATCTTCGTCACTGTATTTTCCTAGAAAGTCACTGACGCCATCTGGTGATCCTTCTAAAAACCGAAGCCGAGCTTCTTTGGGTGTGAGTCCAAAAAGTGATTGGTACTGCTCGTTTGGAATCTCATCAAACCAGAGTTTGAATCTTTGACTATTTGAATCCTCAAACACTTTGTTTAATTTCGAGCCATACTTTACTTCTTTGACATGCCAACCAGCTGCTTCAAATTGTGCTCTCCATTGTGCAATGCGCACTCCAGGAATTACGCGATCAAGAGACTGTCTGTTGAAATCCACGATCCACATGACATTTCCCAGATTGGCAGTAATTGGATCGGCGAGTGCTTCCCAAATATTTCCTTCATCTAATTCCGCATCTCCAATCACAGAGATGAATCGGGATTTTGGTCTTGGCCCAAAATGTGAATCCACATACTGCCTTGTAACAGCAGCAAACAAAGGTGCAACCGCACCTAACCCAACAGATCCAGTTGAAAAATCAACTGTGTCTGGATCCTTTGTTCGTGAAGGGTAACTTTGTAATCCACCTGCTTCACGCAGTTTCCTTAAGTAACTTTCATCAAGATTGCCTAATAAATATTGAATTGAATGAAAAACTGGTGAGGCGTGAGGCTTGATGCTTATCCGGTCCTCAGAATCTAGAAAATCAAAATACAGGGCGGTCAAAATCGAAATCATTGATGCACTAGAAGCTTGGTGTCCGCCAACTTTTATGCCATCTACATTCGGTCGGTCAGAATTAGCGTAATCAATCATTCGGGTGGACAGCCATAAAACACGTTCTTGAATTGCCTCTAGTGCTTCCAGTTCGCTCACATTACTAGATTTGGTGTCATCACCTATTTTTGATTTCATGATGAATTACTTACCCAATGCTTCTTTGATTCTGTTTTCAAGTGGATATTCTTTGGGTGCTTTATTGGAAACCTTCATCCACCATTCGTAATACTCTGAAAGCATTGATTTGAGGTCGTATGCCGGAGCAAATCCCAATTGATTCAGAATTTTTTCAGAACTTAAGTAGGCATTATTTTCTGGGAAAGGAAAAGCAACATTCTTCAAATCAAAATTAATGGTGTCTATCTGGAATTCCTCGGGCTGATATGAAATAACAATAGGTTCAATACCGCATACTTCGGAAGCCAAATCTACAAATCCACGACTAGTAGTTGCTTGTGGAACCGCAAGATTGAATTCTTCGCTGCCTTTAGTTCTATTCAAACTTAAGATTCTAACTATTGCACTTGCAACATCACCTGCGTAGATGAAGGAGTGAATCGACTTGCCACCATTAGCTAAAAATATTGGTTGTTTTGCTAGAAGCCGACTAAATGCAAATGATTCTCTGTCCTCATAATTATCCGGACCCATCACGAATGGAAGACGAAGAGCGGTTGTATCAAAGGCGCCTTTAGAGCTAAATTCTCTAAGGAGTGATTCTGAGCGGATTTTCTCTGCCGCATAGGCAGCGAAAGGATGTGGAGGACCCTTAGGAAAATCTTCCGTTATTGGAAATACTTGGCTAGATGTGTAAACAGCTCCTGTGGAGATAAAGATATAGCGAGAGATCTTGCCGGCAAAGAAATTTCCTGCCTGCTCAACCCAATCAGATGCATATGCTGAAAAATCAATAACAGCATCAAATTTAGAATCTTTGAATTGTTCTAGTGCCCCCGGTTGTGAACGATCACAGATAACGTTGTGCGCACCCTTGTTTTCTTCACGAGTTCCTCTATTTGCGATGGTGACATCTATTCCAACATCGAGCAGTGCGCGTAGAACGTATCGACCCATAAAACGAGTTCCACCGAAGATTAGAACATTCATCGCACACTCCTACGCTGGGAAAAGCTGTTTCTGAACTTTATTGTAAACAGTTGACGATCATATATCAAGGGACTAGCATCCCTTTCTATGGATGCGATCAGTAGGATCGAAACTTTTGAAGCTCGAGTACCTCTTCCGCAATCTTTATCTGTTGGCACGGCGCAAATTACTCATCGAACATATTCAGTTGTCCGAATAACAACAAACGATGGTCTCGTAGGAATGGGCTACTGCTACAGCAGAGGTCTACCAATCGCAAAAATCATCGATGATGTAATGACCCCGGTTGTTATTGGAAAAAACTCTGACTCACCTGATGAAATACGCAAGCTTATTCTTGGATTCAATTGGCAATCCAGTGAGCATGGAACAGTTACTTCCGGATTGAGCGCTGTAGACATCGCTCTGAATGACATCGCTGGGAAACGCGCAGGGATGAGTATTTCAAAGTTACTAGGTGCTACCGCAACCGAGATTCCAATTTATTCGGTAGTTGGATATCACTATGGTGACAATGAAATTGGACTTGAAGAAGAGATCAACCATGCTCTAGAACGTGGAATAAAATCCTTTAAAATTGTTGTAGGTGCCAAGGATCCTCAAAGAGATGCGAATCGATTAAGGACTTTAAGGACTCTGGTCGGAGATAGTGCATATATTGCAGTAGATGCATTTAGAACTTTTGGCTCTTTAGACAATGCGATAAAAAGAGTCAATCTCATCAAAGAATATGACATTTCCTTTGTTGAGGATCCGTTCTTAGAATCTGAAGGAATTTTAGCAATTGCATTGCGCGATGCCACCGGCGTTCCGGTTTCATTTGGTGAATCTCTCGCCTCATCAAAGATGGCAGCACAAGTGATTGATTACAACCAAGTAGATGTTCTACGAATTGATGCTCTAGTTATTGGTGGAGTGAGTGAATTTATAAAAGCAGCCAACTATGCCCGAGCCAAAGGCAAGAGCTATGCAACTCATATTCACAGCGAAATACATGCCCAATTGGCTAGTTTGACCTCAAATCTGTATCTAGGTGGTTTGGAGTACCTAGATCCGCGCTATGAAATAGACCTATTCCACCATTTACTTCATAAACCACTTGAAATTAGAGATGGAAATGCAATCATTAGTTCAGAGCCTGGCTTTGGGATTGATTGGAATATGGAAGCAGTAAAAAGATTCTCTTCTTAAAGATCATTGCAAAATAGTGGAAATTGGGTCATGGAGCTATTAACAGAAGAAACAGTGGTTGATTACCTCATTAATAAGGGAGTATTTACTCACGATGAAGAAATCACAGTTGAAGTCTTAACAGGCGGAGTCTCAAATACAGTTCTTGCTATTTCAACTCAATCCAAGAACCTAGTTCTTAAACAAGCTTTACCTGCACTTAAGGTAGCCGAACTGTGGGAAGCAGATCCTCGTCGAGCAATAGTTGAAGCAGATGCCCTAAAACTGTTCCATAGTCTTAACCCAGAGATTGTCCCTGAATTAGTTTTTGTGGATCCTATTGAATTTGTTGTCATCATGAAGAGAGTTCCACTTATTAGCAGAGTGTGGAAGTCAGATTTACTCGAGGGAATTTACAGACCTCAAGTAGGGCGAACTCTTGGTACAACCCTTTCACGGTGGCATAACTATGGAGTCATGAACCCATCAGCACATAAAAATTTTATGGAAGACACTCTGTTTGATCAGTTGAGAATTGATCCTTTTTATCGATTTGTTGCAAATAAGAACATCGACCTACGGCAATCCATACAACGGCTGATAGCAGAGTTAGAGAGCGATAAGTCAACGATTGTGCATGGAGACTTCTCACCAAAAAATTTCATGGTCACAGAAGATGACCATGTGTATATATTAGATTTTGAAGTCATGCATGTCGGAAACCCTGTATTTGATTTGGCATTCATCATGGCTCACCTTTTGTGCAAGTTTTTTCATGCTCCCAATGCAAATGAGGCGGCTGAAATATCAAATATTGCTAAGACTTTCTTAAACGCTTATCTGGAACATAGCCAGATTGCTCAAACTCTGGTGCTTCACACCGCCTTGATTGCCCTGGCACGCGTTGAAGGAAAGTCACCGGTCAATTACTTAAGCCAGTCTGAACAAGAGAAGATTCAACTACTAACTAAAAAGGTACTTCTAGATCAAAAAGAAGAGGATGTAATGACACTCTTCGATGTGAGTAAACGATGAAGATTACAAAGCTATTGGGGTATCAGGTATTAGATTCCAGAGGCAGACCAACAGTTGCTGCCTCAATAACCCTAGAAGATGGCACGACCCATACCGCGCGAGTTCCTTCAGGGGCTTCGACTGGAAAGCATGAGGCGTTGGAATTGCGTGATGGCGATCAGTTAAGCCAAAAGAGCTTCTATGGCTCACTTGCAGTATCTCAAGCGGTGGAAAATGTGAATCTAAGAATCGCTCCCGCAATTGTTGGACGCCAGGTAGATTTGAATTTTATCGACGCTGCTATTCGCGAGATAGACACAACATCAAACTTTTCATCACTGGGGGCAAATGCAACTCTGGCCGTTTCATTAGCTGCCGCAAAGGCCTCTGCTCATGCACAGAACCTATCTCTGGCTAGATACTTTCAACCTCAGGGCAATTTATTGATTCCGATGCCCATGGTAAACATTCTCTCTGGTGGAGCACATGCAAATCGTTCTCTCGACTTTCAAGATGTATTAATAGTTCCAACAGGGGCAGTTTCCTTTACTGAAGCGCTTTCCTGGATCGTTGCAATACGAGAGACCGCCGCTCAACTTGGTAGCAAAGCTGGAATGACCACGCACTTAGTGGCAGATGAAGGCGGGCTAGGAATTGCCTTTGAGTCAATCGAATTAGCAATGGATTTCCTTATCGAAGCAATTGAAAAAGTAGGGCTTGAAATTGGTTCACAACTCTCCTTGGCGCTAGATGTAGCCTCCACTCAATTTTTCAGCAATGGAATATACAACTTGGCTTCTTCCCAAAAATCGTATTCATCGGCGGATTTTGTTTCTTATATTCACACACTAGTTTCGACCTATCCAATTATTTCAATTGAAGATCCCTTCGCAGAAGATGACTGGGAGAGTTGGAATTCATTTATGCAAATAGCTCCAAAGAATGTACAGGTTCTTGGAGATGACCTATTAACGACTAACTCTGAAAGGCTTAATAAGGCAATCAAGCAGTCTTCTGCTAACTCGATTCTCATTAAACCAAATCAAAATGGATTAGTAACTGACACCCATACAGTGTTGAAGGCTGCACAAAGCGCAGGATTTGCCACAGTGGTCTCTGCACGATCAGGTGAAACTGAAGATTCATGGCTAGCTGACCTTGCAACTGGCTGGCGTGCAGGCCAAATCAAAGTTGGCTCTACACATGGTTCAGAACGCAATGCAAAGTGGAATCGTCTGCTCGAGTTAGAGCAGATCGAAAAGGTGGAGTTCAGTAGACCTTTCTCGTAAGAGTTGGTTGCTCAGCCTGCGGACTTGCACCTGCCACGCATGGGATTTAGCTCGCCAATCAAATGTAGCCTTAAATATTGCGGGATTTTCAGGGGGGATTTACCCTTAGGTATTCCAACGTAAGGTGGGCATGATGAAGTACAAATCAGTCAAGGGTTTACTAACTGGTGATGAGTCTCTAATTCCTGTCACTTTCATAGACAAACTGGAAGATGTTTTGCACGGCTTCCTTGGAATACTTTTATTTATCGTTTCTATCTTGGCCGCTGGCTATAGCTTGCAGCGCCTCATTGAAACTCGTCCCTTCTTTCCAGTCGGAATGATCCAAGGAATCAATGACATTTTATTTGTAGTAATCATCCTGGAAATCATGCGAACTGTGATCGTCCGTTTCACTGATGGAGCTTTTCAACTTGATAACTTCCTAATCATTGGTGTTATCGCAGCGGTTCGACACATTCTCACAGTTGGTGCATCTCTCACAATGGAAAAAGAGAAGACAACTGAATACTTCAATCGCGCACTCATTGAGATGGGCGTGAATACGGGAATTGTTTTGGCACTTGTCTTTGCGCTATTTCTTTCTCGCGCAGCCCGGGCATCAGCTAAGAAGTAATAGAGGCTCTGGCTCATTCACATGAGCCCTTACTGGTGGCGGGTGAAGGATTTGAACCTTCGAAGGCAGAGCCGGGGGATTTACAGTCCCCTCCCATTGGCCGCTCGGGCAACCCGCCAAGGTCGAACAAGTACTGCGGCAATTATGGATAGTGCGAAGGGAAAGGATACCTTAGGCACGTGCGCGTACAAACCGCGCTTTCATCCAGTGAAGGAGCCCACACCATGGCAGCAGATAGCAGTTTCGACGTAACCTCCAAGATCGACCGCATGGAGCTCGATAACGCCATCAATCAGGCGGTCCGTGAGATTGAAACCCGCTTTGATTTCAAAAACACTGGAGCAAAAATAGAACTTGAAGGCGAAAAAGTGTTGATCGAAGCAGGTACAGAAGAGCGTGCAAAAGCAGCGCTAGACGTTGTTAAAGACAAGATGATTAAACGTGGTGTTTCATTGAAGCATCTTGATGCCGGCGAGCCACAGCTTTCAGGAAAGATCTACAAGATTGCCGCTCCTTTAAAGGAGGGCATCTCAACTGAAAATGCCAAGAAAATTGCAAAGATGATTCGTGATGAGGGTCCGAAATCTGTAAAGACACAGATCCAGGGTGATGAGCTTCGTGTGACATCAAAGAGTCGCGATGATCTGCAGGAAACTATGGCCATGGTCAAAGATGGTGGCTGGGACTTTGCTGTTCAATTTACGAACTTTAGATAATTGAGTAAAAACAAAACCGGGCTTCTTTATGGAGTTGGGGCTTACACAATTTGGGGTTTACTTCCCTTGTATTGGCCTCTACTCATGCCAGCTGCTCCCCTTGAAATTGTTTCACACCGAGCTGTGTGGACTTTGGTTTTTTGTTTCTTAGTTTTAGCGGCAACCAAGGCATTAAAGTCTACTTTGGTCACACTCAGACGACCAATGATGGCAATTAAATTATTCTTAACCTCAATTCTTGTTTCGATAAATTGGCTTGTCTATATCTGGGCAACCAATAATGGCCATGTTGTTGAAGCCTCACTTGGGTATTACATCAATCCCTTAATCATTATTGGATTCGGTGTGATTTTGTTGAAAGAAAAAATGCGTCCATTGCAATGGGCCGCCGTAGCTATTGCAAGTATTGGAGTTTTGATCCTAACAATTGACTACGGTCGCTTGCCGTGGATTGCATTTACCTTGGCTCTATCGTGGGGCAGCTATGGATTGATTAAAAAGCAGCTCGGCCTAGGTGCACTAGAGGGACTTGCGATTGAAACTTTCATTTCCGGCTTTTTCTACCTGGGATACCTGATTTATATAGGTAATCAGGGCACGGGACAGTTCGGGCACTCCTGGGGTTTGACCCTTTTACTAGTCAGCGCTGGTGCAATTACTGCCATTCCGTTGTTGTTATTTAACGGTTCAACTACTCGCCTACCATTTACAACAATAGGCCTGCTGCAATACATCACTCCAACATTGCAATTTTCAATTGGTGTCTGGGTTCAACATGAAGTTATGCCAACTGCGCGTTGGATTGGGTTCTTAATTATTTGGGTGGCACTCACAACCCTGGCACTTGATCTAGTTAAATCAAGCAGAGCGGTCAATAACAGCGTCGCATAGCGACATCAACGCACCAGTTGCATCATTGATAGGTAGTGGGCCAAGTGCCCCATGTGCTTGTTTTGCAACCTGATGAAGCTGTTCGCGCGACTCATCTAAAGCTCTGTGATTGCGCAAGGCAACCAAGACTTGCTGAACCGTTGGTTCATCCTCAATTGGTCCACTGAGCAAACGCTTTAGCTCAGCATCAGCTGGATCATTTGATTTCATGACATTTAAGGTAACAAGTGTGGGAACGCCTTCACGAAGATCTGTTCCTGGAGTCTTGCCTGATTGATTTGATTCGCTGGCAATATCAATAACATCATCTGCTAGTTGGAATGCAACGCCGATCTTTTCACCAAAGACAGTAACTGTGTCGGTGATGTCTGCCGGAGCTCCTGAAATCATTCCACCGTATCTAGCTGATGCTGCAATTAGTGAACCAGTCTTGTCGGCAACTACTTTTAAATAATATTCAAGTGGATCTTGGCCAGGGTTAGGACCTTGCGTTTCCATGATTTGACCAATAACTAAACGCTCAAATGTTCGTGCCTGCAGACGAACCGCTGCGGGACCAAGGTCTGCTAACAAATCAGATGATTTAGCGAACAGGAAGTCACCGGTGAGGATTGCAATGGTGTTTCCCCACCGCATATTGGCACTTTCAACTCCGCGACGAAGTGGAGCTTCATCCATAACATCATCGTGATAGAGGGTTGCAAGGTGGGTAATTTCGCAGGCAACAGCTGCAGCGATGATGCCATCGCGGGTGGGATCCCCGTATTGCGCTGTTAAAAGGGTCAATAGTGGGCGCAAACGCTTACCACCAGCTGCCACAAGGTGGTGCGCAGTCTCATCAACAAATGGATACTCACTTCGAGTGTGACTTCTTAGCAAGGCTTCAACATCTGCCATTTGGCTTATTAATTGCGCCTCTAACTCAGGTGCAACATTTGGAATGCCGAATGTGGACATTAGCGAATGAAGGTTGCGAGATTAGTTATGAACTCCAGCAATGGTGCCGGATAGACGCCTAGCGCCACTGTAACAACGAGTGCAATAACAACTGTTGCTTGGGTCAAGATTGAAGGGATCTCAACACTTGTTCCATCCTCAGTAGCATCTGTAAAGAACATCAAAACAATTACGCGGATATAGAAAAATGCTGCGATCATGGAAGAAAGCACACCGGCAATTACAACGCCCTTAGCTCCACTTTCATAGGCAGCTGAGAAAATAGAGAACTTTCCAATGAATCCGCTTGTGAGTGGAATTCCGGCAAAAGCTAACAAGAACAGTGCAAATGATGTGGCTGCAAATGGAGAACGCTTGCCAAGACCTTTCCAACGATTTAGATCTGTCACTTCACCAGATGAATCACGGACAAGTGTCACAACGCCAAATGCACCAACGGTTGCAACACCGTATGCGAATAAGTAGAAGATTGTTGCATCGAGTCCTGCTTTGTTAAGTGCAATAACACCTGAGAGCAAGAAACCTGCGTGGGCAATTGATGAATAAGCCAACATGCGCTTCACATCGCGCTGGGTGATGGCAACGAGAGAGCCCAAGAGCATTGTCACTATTGCAATACCTGACAAGACCGGAGTCCAAGACCATTGTGCGTTGGCAAATACTGTGTAATAGATACGAAGCAGTGCACCAAAGGCTGCAACCTTTGTTGCAGCTGCCATAAATGCAGTAATTGGCGTTGGTGCGCCTTGATACACATCTGGTGACCAAGCATGGAATGGGACAGCGCTCACCTTGAAGAGCAAGCCAATTGAAAGGAATGCAATACCAATCAGAAGCAGAACATCATTTCCACTGCCGCCAACAATTGCTTGACGGATGCCACCAAAGGTAATTGAGGCAGAGAATCCATAGAGATAAGCAGCGCCAAATAGGAAGAATGCTGATGAAAAAGCACCTAATAAGAAGTACTTAAGGGCGGATTCTTGTGATGCCAATCGACGACGGCGTGAAAGTCCAGCCATCAAATACAGAGGCAATGACAGCATTTCGAGGGCGACAAACAAAGTAATCAGATCATTAGCAACTGGGAACATAAGCATTCCTGCTACTGCAAACAAAGTCAGTGGATAAACCTCAGTGACCTGGTTACCCGACTGAACTGCATGACGTTCCTCATCAGATCCTGGTAATGCGGCAGCTAACGCTGTGAAGTTTTCAGTATCTGCAATTAAGAAAACTGAGATTATGGCAATAATTAATATTGATGCCTGAAGTAATGCTGCAGGTCCATCAAAAACAATGGAGCCCATCGCAGCTGTGAGGGATTGCTGTCCGCGGATTCGCCACACCTGCATCAATGCAAGAATCAAAGATCCGAGAGTCAGGGTTAACTGAACAGCTGGACGTAGCGCCTTTGATACGAAAGCTTCCACCAATACGCCGATGAGCGCGCCACCAAGCAGGATAAGCATTGGTGAAAGAAGTGAGTAGGAAAGAACTGGCGCTGTAAATGTCATTACTTGCCCCCAATAGTTGGTGCAGGATCTGTGAATCCCATTTGTGAGATCACATGGGATGCAGCGGGGTTAATCACCTTTAAGAGAGGTGATGGGTAAAAACCCAACACCACAATGACTGCAATAATCGGTGCAATTGCTAACTTTTCACGCAGGTTGAGGTCCTTAAGACTCTCATTACCTGGCGTGGTTGGACCGTGCAACGCTTTCTGCACTGGAATCAAGATATACAGCGCAGCCAGAACAATTCCGAAGGTTGCGATGATTGCATGCACTGGGTAACGAGTAAATGTTCCAACAAGAACTAAGAACTCACTAACAAAGCTAGACAATCCTGGAAGTGCCAACGATGACAATCCTGCGATAAAGAATGTCCATGCCATAACTGGGGTTACTCGTTGTAGACCACCGAAATCTGCAATCGTTGAAGAACCACGTCGCGAAATCATCCAGCCGGCAACTAAGAAGAGCGCTGCCGTTGAGAAACCATGATTAAACATGTACAAAATAGCCCCACTGTGGCCCTGTGAGGTCATTGCAAAGATACCCATTGTTATGAAACCAAAGTGAGAGATTGATGTGTAAGCGATCAGCCGCTTGATATCTTTTGCACCAATGGCAAGGAATGCACCATAAATAATTGAGATAACTGCAAGTACCAAGATAACCGGTGTAAAAGTCTTGCTTGCTTCTGGGAACATGGTCAGGCAATAACGGATCATTCCGAAGGTGCCGACCTTGTCTAGCACTCCAAGCAGCAGAACAGATGTTCCTGGAGTCGCAGATTGCGCAGCATCTGGCAACCATGTGTGGAATGGCCAGACTGGAGCCTTAATCGCAAATGCAATAAAGAATCCTAAGAACAAGAGGTTTTGAGTAGTTGATGACATCTGAAGCTCTGACAGTTTATTGATATCAAAGGTGTGACCACCTTGAGCACCTGACATTACATACAAAGCGATGATTGATGCGAGCATCAACAATCCACCAACAAGGCTGTAAATCAAGAACTTAACTGCAGCTGCTGAACGTTCACCGCTTCCGTACCCACCAATAAGGAAGTACACCGGAATCAACATTGCCTCAAAAATTACATAGAACAAGAACACATCTGTTGCAGCAAATACGCCGATCATCATTGTTTCAAGAACAAGAATGAGGATGTAGAAGGTCTTAACACTCCAACGTCCACCGTGTGCTTCATTCCAACCAGCAAGGACAACTACTGGAGCCAAGATCGTAGACATCAAAATAAGCACTAGCGCAATTGCGTCAACACCGAGTGCGTAATTAATTCCAAAACTTGGAATCCATGAATACTTCTCTACAAACTGCAGACTCACATTGTCGCGTTGGAATCCCACGGCCATAGCGATTGTCGCTGCCATAACTACCAAGGTTGTTGCCAGGGCGGCTTGCTTTGCAGCTTTTTCACTACCCTTAGGAAGGACAGCAATAACTCCAGCTCCAGCTAGTGGCAAGAGCATTAATAGTGTTAACCACTTCATTACTGAACCACCACCCAAATACCTGCAACCAGTGCAACTGCACCAATCAAAATTAAGACCGCATAGCTACGAACAAAGCCATTTTGCAGGCCACGAAGTGCAGAGCCCGAGCCCATAGCAATCTGTCCCACACCACGAACTGTTCCATCAACGACCGCATCATCTGCTGCAACCAACGTTGTTGTTAACACTTGGCCAGGACGCATAAATACCGCTTCATTGAAACGATCTTGCATCAGATCTTGACGGGCAATCTTTGTAAATATTGAAACATCTTCTGGGGCAACGCTTGCAACCTCTTGACGTGAGTACTTAACAAAGGCAATGGCCACACCAATTGCAACCATCGTTAATGCAAGTCCTGAAACAACAATTGGCTCTAGCAAATGATGTTCGTGCTCTTCATGATGATCAAAGAGCGGATACAACCAGTTAACTAGTGCATCACCACGAGAAAGTAGGAATCCTGAGGAAACTGAACCTATTGCAAGAACAGCCATTGGCAACCACATTAACCATGGGGATTCATGAGGATGGGCTTCATCATCCCAGCGCTTTGTTCCGGTAAAGGTAAGAATCATTACGCGAGTCATATAGAAAGCGGTTATACCTGCACCTAACAAAGTAACGCTTCCAAGAATGATTCCCTTTGCTCCCCCAGCATTAAATGCTGTTTCAATAATCATGTCCTTGGAGTAGAAACCAGCAAATGGTGGAACACCAAGAATTGCTAAATACCCAAGACCAAAGGTTACAAATGTAATTGGCATGAACTTACGAAGTGCGCCGTATTTGCGCATATTTACTTCATCATTCATTCCATGCATAACAGATCCTGCACCAAGGAACATTCCTGCTTTAAAGAATCCGTGTGTGAGTAGGTGCATGATTGCGAAGGCATAACCAACTGGGCCTAAGCCAGCTGCAAGAATCATGTAACCAATTTGAGACATTGTTGAGGCAGCAAGTGCCTTTTTAATGTCATCTTTTGCCGTACCAATCAGTGCACCAAACATCAGTGTGATTGCACCAACGATTACAACTAAGAGTTGCGCAGTCGGTGCTGCGTCAAAAACGAAGTTAGAACGAGTAATTAAGTAGACACCTGCTGTAACCATTGTCGCGGCGTGAATCAACGCTGACACAGGCGTTGGACCCGCCATCGCATCGCCAAGCCATGCCTGCAATGGGAATTGAGCAGACTTTCCAGCCGCTGCAATTAACAACATGATTCCCATGCCCGTTACTGCCGCCTCTGATGTGTTTTCTACTTGTTCTGCCACGCCTGCAAATGAGACTGTGCCCATGGTTGCAAAGGCGATCATGATTGCAAAAGACAATCCCATGTCGCCAACACGGTTCATAACAAACGCCTTTTTAGAGGCTGTGGCATAGGCAGGCTTGTGATTCCAGAAACCAATTAATAGATAGGAGGCAAGTCCCACGCCTTCCCAACCAACATAAAGGCTGAGGTAGCTATCGCCTAACACCAAGAGCAACATGGCTGCAATAAACAAATTTAAAAAGGCAAAGAATCTACGACGATCATGATCGTGCGACATATAAGAAATTGAATAAATATGAATCAGAGTTCCGACGCCGGTAATGAGTAAAACGAAACAAATAGAGAGCTGATCTAATAAAAGACCTGCGTCAACATTGAATGTTCCAACATTGATCCACTCAAAGAGCTTTTGCGAAACTGGACGAGCCTCGGTTGAGCGTCCAAGCATCTGTGAAAGTTGGTATAGGCCAACTCCAAATGATGAGGCTGAAAGCGCAGTAGCAAGTAGGTGGCCCCACTTGTCTGTGCGACGTCCACCAAGAAGAAGGAGTGCTGCTCCTGCTAATGGCAGCGCAATCAAATAGACAAGGCTCGTAGATGTTGTCATCTCTATCGCTTCAACAAACTAGCATCATCAACAGATGCTGATCGACGTGAACGATAAATCGTGACGATAATTGCTAAACCAACTACAACTTCACACGCTGCAACAACCATCGTGAAAAATGCCATTACCTGGCCATTGAGGTCACCGTTGATGCGTGAAAAAGTTACAAATGAAAGGTTTGCCGCGTTGAGCATGAGCTCAATACACATGAACACAACGATTGCATTACGGCGAACAACAACTCCGACCGCTCCAATAGTAAAGAGGAGCGCTGATACGTAAAGGTAATTGGAGGCGTCCATTACTTCTCCTCCTCAACCTTGGTATTGACTTCGCTGAGATCAAATTTCTTGTAATCCAACATGTCCCCGCGCGCAGAAAGAGTTGCATTTACTGAGCCCGCAGCAGGCGTTCCATCTGGAAGCAGGGCTGGAACATCAACTGCGTTGTGGCGTGCGTAAACACCTGGGCTAGGCAGACCTGCTGCTGTACCTAGAGACTCACCGCGGAAGCGATCAATTGAAAGCTGACGTTGCGTTGGACGAATGATTGTGCGCTGGTGATGGGCTAAGACCATTGCTCCGAGGGCTGCGGTAATAAGTAGCGCAGAAACAACTTCAAATGGCCAGACATAGGTACTAAATAAGAGTTGAGCCAACGCTTGAACATTTCCATCAGCATTTGCTTGTGCTAATCCAACGGACTGGCGACCAATAGTTGCTTGACCTAACAATGAAACCATTAAGCCGCCGAAACCAACCGCTGCTGTAATTGCAATTGGACGAAGTCCACGAATTGTTTCAGTTAAGGAATCAGAGGAATCAACGCCAACAAGCATCAAAATGAACAAGAAGAGCATCATTACTGCGCCGGTGTAAACAACAATCTGAACGATTCCTAAGAATGCGGCATCTTGGGCAATATAGAAAACCGCCAAAATAATCATTACAAAAGCCATCAAGATCGCAGAGTGAACCGCCTTCTTAACCAGCAGCATTGCAAGAGATGCAACGACTGCTAGTGGACCAAGGATCCAGAACATGACAGCTTCTGGCTTAGCGGTTTGTCCAACCTCGAGGGCTAATTCTAACAATTACTTGCCCTCCTGAGAAGGGTGCGCTTGCTTAACATCCCCGTTGTAGTAATTAGTGTCAGTCATGTCAGGATACATTGGATGCGGTGGCATCAACATTCCTTGACGAAGCGGGGCTAATAAATCTTGCTTTTCAAAGATCAATTTGGCACGAGTGTCATCTGCAAGTTCGTACTCGTTTGTCATTGTTAGTGCGCGAGTAGGACAAGCTTCAATGCATAGTCCACAGAAAACGCAGCGAAGATAATTAATCTGATAGACCTTGCCGTATCGCTCTCCTGGTGACATGCGATTTTCTTCAGTGTTTGTTTCACCTTCGACATAAATCGCATCAGCTGGACATGCCCACGCACATAGTTCGCACCCGATGCACTTTTCCAAACCATCTGGGTGGCGATTGAGTTGGTGGCGTCCATGGAAACGCTCTTCTGTTGGTGCTTTAACCTCAGGATATTCAACGGTCAAAGGCTTCTTAAACATGGTTGAGAAGGTGACCCAGAACCCCTTCATGCTCCCAAAGAAGCCAACAGCAGGTGTCTGCTCTACTTCATAAAATTCGACATCGTTGATGCCAAGATCCTTTGGCTTTAACGGTTCTAGATTTTCACTCACGGTTGTCTCCTACCTTCTGTGAAACATTGATAGTTGAAACTTCCATTGGCAAGGAAGGCACAGCAAATTTTGGCGCTGCTTTATTGTCGCTATCAGCAATCGCTTGCTCTTTCTTCTTTTTAGAGCTTTCAAATCCCACGTTAACCGCCATGATGATGAATACCACGCTGCTTGCAAAGGCAATCACGACGATTCGTGGTGCATTTTGCAATGAAAGAACGCGAAGTGTGGCAACGACCAAGATCCACAAAATTGAGACTGGAATTAAGACCTTCCAACCAAATTGCATGAATTGGTCATATCGCAAACGTGGCAAGGTTCCACGCAGCCACACAAAGACAAAGAAGAATGTAAGAACTTTGAGGAAGAACCAGATAGCTGTGAACCAGCCACCAAGCCAGCTTTCAGTGAAACCAAGTCCTGGAGGAGCTTTGTAACCACCAAGGAACAATGTTGTGGCCAATGCAGATACGGCAATGATGTTTACATATTCAGCCAAGAAGAAGAGTGCAAATTTAAGTGATGAGTATTCCGTATGGAATCCACCAACTAATTCACCTTCAGCTTCAGCAAGGTCAAATGGGGCACGGTTTGTTTCGCCAACCATTGAAATTACGAAAATTGCAAATGATGGGAACAAGACCACTGCATACCACCATGATGATTGCGCAGCCACGATGTCAGATGTTGACATTGAACCGGCATAAATAAATACAGCCACAAGTGAAAGTCCCATTGCAATTTCATATGAAATTACTTGAGCACTTGAGCGAAGTCCGCCAAGTAATGGATAAGTAGATCCTGAAGACCAACCAGCCAAAACAATTCCGTAAACACCAACTGATGCAATTGCAAGAATGTATAAAACGCCGACTGGAATATCAGTCAGCTGCATTGCAGTCTGGCGGCCAAACATTGTTACCTCACCAGTAATTGGAATTACAGCAAAGGACATAAAGCAGGTAGTGGCACTGATAATTGGTGCCAAAACAAATACAACCTTGTCAGCAGCTGTAGGAATGATGTCTTCCTTGAGGGCCAACTTAACGCCATCAGCAAGTGCCTGAATTAATCCAAAGGGACCAACGCGGTTTGGGCCAGGACGCTGTTGCATGCGACCAACAACTCGGCGCTCTCCCCACACAGACATCAGTGTTAGTAATACACAGATAGCAAAGACGATTAATGCTTTTACTGCGATTAACCACCCTGGATCTGATGCAATGAGTTGTGCATTTGTCATGCCTTCACCACCGTAACTACTGCGCCATGTGCAACGCCTAGGTTTACCAACAATTGAGATCCGCGTGAATTACGAGGCGCCCATACTGCATCATCATGAATATTTTCAACTAGGGCAGAAAGCGTTACTGATCCTTGAGTTGTTGAAATCTTTACTTGGTCACCATCGACAACACCCATAGCTTGTGCTCGCTTTGGAGAGATAACCGCAACGGTGCGACGTGCTGTTCCTGCAAGGTTTTCTTCGCCTTGCTGCAAGGTGCCAAGATCTAGCAAGCGGCGCCATGAAGTAATAAGTGCTTGATCTGCATTAAGTGCAGGCTGTGCTGAAGCGTTGACTTTGTTGAATGCAACTCGAACGCCATCCCATTTGCCTATTGAAGCAATTTCCTTGATAGCTGCCGTGACAGTTCCCAAGTTAAGTGAAATTCCCATTTCCTCAGCGATCATTGAAAGGATTCGAAGATCACTACGATTTAAGGAATCGCTCACCGCTGTATCAAAAGATCGTGGGCGACCTTCCCAGTTAAGGAATGAACCAGACTTTTCAGTTATCGCAGCAACTGGAAGAACTACATTTGCTCGCTCAGTAACCGCACTTGGTGCAATTTCAAGTGAAACAACAAAAGCCTTATCAAGTGCTGCCAAAGTTGCCTGGCTATTGTCACCATCTAGGGGATCAACACCACCAACAATTAGCGCACCGATCTGTCCTGCATTAACAGCTTCAATAATTTGTGAAGTGCTGCGACCAACCTCAGATGGAAGTGAGTCCGTATTCCACAACGCTGCAATATCCACGCGGGCCGCGGCATCTGTTACTGGACGCCCACCTGGCAATACGTTGCCGATTGCGCCAGCTTCAAGTGCTCCGCGCTCACCTGCGCGACGTGGAATCCAAGCAAGTTTTGCACCGGTTGAATCAGCAAGTGCTGCAACTGCGCTTAACGCACCTGCACTTTCTGCGGCGCGCTCTCCAACAAGAATGACTGACTTATTTGTTAATGATTGAGTCGCAATCGCTGCCGCTTCTTGTCCTGGCGCAACCTTTACGAACTCGGCCTTCAACTTGTCCACGGCAATAGATTCCTTAGAACCGATTGAAACTACCTTTAACGCGCGCTTGCGGAACTGCTTGTTAATTCGCAAGAAAACAATTGGTGACTCTTCTTCTGGCTCAAATCCAACAAGTAGAACTTGATCAGCCTTATCGATGTCACGATAGGTAGTTGTTGATCCAACTACTCGTGCTGCAAGGAACTCACGTTCTTCATCAGATGAAACACGTGAGCGGAAATCAATATCGTTAGTGTCAAGTGCAACACGAGCAAACTTGCTGTAGCCGTAGGCATCTTCATATGTTGTGCGACCGCCAACAAGAACAGCTGACTTTGCTGCTTTTAATCCCGCTGCAGCAAATGCAAGTGCTTCTGGCCATGACGCTTCTTCAAGAACTCCATCTGAATTTCGAATCTGTGGAACCTTGAGGCGATCAACAGCTGTTACATACTTAAATGCCCAGCGTCCCTTATCGCAGTTCCACTCTTCATTAACTGATGCATCATCGCCTGCTAAACGACGCAGAGTTTTTCCACGGCGAACATCGGTGCGCATATCGCAACCTGATGCGCAGTGTTCACAAGCAGATGGTGTTGAGACTAAATCAAAGGGACGTGCACGGAATCGATATGCCGCACCAGTTAACGCACCTACCGGACAAATTTGAACAGTGTTACCCGAGAAATATGATTCAAAAGGCTTATTCTCGTAAATACCAACTTGCTGCAAAGCACCGCGCTCATTCAAAGTAATGAATGGATCGCTAGCAATTTGCTCAGAAAAACGAGTACAGCGAGCACATAAAACGCAGCGTTCACGGTCGAGCAATACCTGTGATGAGATATTGATTGGCTTCTCAAATACACGCTTTACGCCTTCAAAACGACTTGATCCGTCTCCTGTGCTCATTGCTTGGTTCTGCAATGGGCACTCACCACCCTTGTCACACACTGGGCAATCAAGTGGGTGATTAACAAGCAAAAGCTCCATCACTCCGCGCTGTGCTTTTTCAGCAACAGTAGAAGTTAATTGTGTTTTAACAATCATTCCTGGCTCAACAGGAATTGTGCAAGAAGCCTGTGGCTTTGGAAAAGCGCGACCATTAATTTCGATGTCAACTAAGCACTGACGACACGCTCCGACTGGCTCAAGTAGTGGGTGATCACAGAAACGTGGAATCTGAATTCCAAGTTGTTCTGCAGCGCGAATAACTAATGTGCCCTTAGGAACAGTAACTTCGAACCCGTCAATTACAACGGTGATCATGTCCACAACTTCTGTTGTCATTTATGCACCAGCTCCAGCAAATAATGTTGAGGCAACAGGATCAAAAGGACATCCACCTTGTGTTAAGTGCGCAATGTATTCATCACGGAAATACTTAATCGACGATGTAATTGGGCTAGTTGCTCCATCGCCAAGTGCGCAGAATGAACGGCCCATGATGTTGTCGCAGAGATCGAGCAACTTAGCTAGATCTGCTTCTGTTCCTTTACCTGCTTCAAGATCACGCAGGATTTGTACTAACCACCAGGTGCCTTCACGACATGGCGTGCACTTTCCACATGACTCGTGCTTGTAAAACTCTGTCCATCGCAATACTGCGCGAACAACACATGTTGTCTCATCAAATATTTGTAACGCTTTTGTGCCAAGCATTGATCCTGCTGCTGCAACACCTTCGTAATCCAGCGGAGTATCAAGGTGTGCATCAGTAAACAAAGGTGTTGATGAGCCACCAGGTGTCCAGAACTTCAACGTATGTCCTGGGCGAACTCCACCAGCTAAATCTAGAATTTCGCGAAGTGTGATTCCTAGTGGGGCTTCAAACTGACCTGGGTTAACAACGTGTCCTGACAAGGAATAAAGAGTTGTTCCCTTGCTCTTTTCAGTTCCCATTGATTGATACCACTCAGCGCCATTCTTGATAATTGCGGGCACAGATGCGATTGATTCAACGTTATTTACAACAGTCGGGCGTGCATAAAGGCCTGCAATTGCAGGAAATGGTGGGCGCAAACGAGGCTGTCCACGGAATCCTTCAAGTGAATCAAGCAGCGCTGTTTCTTCACCACAGATATATGCACCGGCACCGATGTGTAGAACTACATCGATTCCGTTTCCAAGAATTCCAGCAGCGTAGGCATCTTCAATTGCTTGATTAACTCGACGAACAACATGTGTTACTTCACCACGGATATAGATAAATGCATGCTTTGCGCGAATTGCATGGCAGGCAATGATGCAACCTTCAATTAAAACATGTGGGTTAGCCATTAATAATGGTGTGTCTTTACAGGTTCCTGGCTCTGATTCATCTGCGTTAACAACAAGATAGTGATCCTTGTTATCACCCTGAGGAATAAATCCCCACTTCATTCCGGTTGGAAAGCCTGCGCCTCCACGACCACGAAGTCCTGAATCCTTAACAAGTTGAATCACTGCATCTGGATCCATAGCAAGTGCTTTTGCAGATGCGGTGTATCCACCATGGCGCTTATAGCCTTCTAAAGTAAATGAATCTTTTTCATCCCAATGTGCAGAAAGCACGGGAGCTAGCTTTGTCATTACTTGCCCTCTTTCGAAAGTTTCAAACCAAGCAAAGTTGGCTCTCCGGCTTGAACACCTTCATGTGCAAGTCCATCATTTAATCCTGCTAGAACAGCAGAAGCTTCTTTCCATGTAACCAACTTGTTTGGTCCTCTAGTTGGTGGCTTTGGATTACCTGCACGCATTGAATCAACTAAGTCTTTGGCAGACTCAACAGTTTGGTTGTCGTAAAATTCCCAGTTAGCCATTACAACCGGTGCGTAATCACAAGCTGCGTTGCACTCAATGTGCTCTAGTGAAACTTTGCCATCAGCTGTTACTTCATCATTTCCAATACCCAGGTGATCCTTGAGTGAAGCAAAGATTGCATCCCCGCCCATAACGGCGCACAAAGTATTTGTGCACACGCCCACGTGGTACTCACCTACTGGAGTTGGCTTGTATTGGGTGTAAAAGGTAGACACAGCAGTAACTTCAGCCGCCTCTAGTTGTAGAACCTTGGCAATAACTTCAATGCCTTCATTAGTTACATAACCTGCTTTTGATTGCACATAATGCAACAAAGGCATGATCGCTGAACGAGGGCGTGGGTAGCGCTTAATAATCGAATCCATAATCTGGAAATCTTCATCTGAATATGCCATTAGCGATCAACCCCTCCCATAACTGGATCAATTGATGCAACGGCGCCGATGATGTCGGCAACCATGCCGCCTTCACTCATTGCAGCTGTTGCTTGTAAATTATTAAATGACGGTTCACGGAAGTGAACGCGATATGGGCGAGTTCCACCATCAGAAACAACTGAAGCACCAAGTTCGCCACGTGGAGATTCGATTGCAACATATGCCTGACCGGCAGGAACATGGAAACCTTCTGTAACAAGTTTAAAGTGGTGAATCAATGACTCCATTGATGTTCCCATGATCTGGCGGATGTGATCAAGTGAGTTACCAAGTCCATCGCCACCCATTGCAAGTTGTGCTGGCCAAGCGATCTTCTTGTCAGCAACCATTACTGGTGCACCTTCGAGTTTTTCTAACTTATCAACACACTGTTCGATAATACGAAGTGATTGTTCTAATTCATTCATACGAATCAAGAAACGGCCATACACATCGCAAGTATCTGCAGTGACAACATCAAAGTTGTAGTTTTCATAACCACAATATGGTTGAACCTTACGAAGATCCCATGGCATTCCAGTTGAGCGAAGAACTGGACCAGTAATACCCAATGTTGTACAACCAGCAAGATCAAGATAACCAATGCCTTGTGTGCGCTTCATCCAAATTGAGTTACCGATAAGCAAAGTTGCATTGTCTTTAAAGTTTTTGCGCATCAGCTTGACGCCATCGCGGATCTTGGTAAGCGCACCCTCTGGAAGATCTTGCTGAACTCCTCCTGGACGGATGTAGGCCATATTCATGCGCAAGCCGGTGATCATTTCGAAGATCTCTAGAACAGTTTCACGATCACGGAAAGCAAAGAACATAGGGCCCATAGCGCCTAATTCAAGGGCTCCTGTGCCCAGTGCAACCATGTGTGAAGAAATACGGTTGAGCTCCATCATCATGACTCGAATAACTGAAGCACGCTCTGGAACATCATCTGTAATTCCCAAAAGCTTCTCAATAGCTAAGCAGTAAGCAGTCTCATTGTGCAGAGGTCCTAGGTAATCCATGCGAGTGACAAATGTGGTTCCCTGAGTCCAGTTGCGGTACTCCATGTTCTTTTCAATACCTGTGTGCAGGTATCCAATTCCGCAGCGTGTTTCTGTGACTGTTTCGCCTTCAAGCTCTAGAACCAAACGAAGTACACCGTGTGTTGATGGGTGCTGAGGACCCATGTTTACAACAACGCGCTCTTCTTTAGTTGCACCAATATCTTGAACTAGCGCGTCCCAATCTCCACCAGTAACAGAGAAAACTTTTCCTTCAGTTGTATCACGCGAAGGAGCGTATGGATCAAATGTTGTCACTTGTAGCTCCTTCTTTCACTAGGAGGCGGTGTTGTTGCACCCTTGTACTCAACTGCAATTCCACCGAGTGCGTAATCTTTGCGTTGTGGGTGCCCTTCCCAGTCATCTGGCATCAAGATGCGAGTAAGACCTGGGTGGCCATCAAAAATGATTCCGAACATGTCAAAAGTTTCACGCTCGTGCCAATTGTTACCGGCCCACACTTCTACCAATGAAGGGATGTGTGCATCGCCATCTGCAACTGAAACTTCGAGGCGAATTCGCTGATTCTTTGTCATGGAAAGCAATGGGTAAACAGCATGTAATTCGCGGCCCGTTTGCTCTGGATAGTGAACACCATTAACACCCATGCACATTTCAAACTTCAACTTATCGCGCAAAATCAAAGCAACTTCAACTAACTTTTCACGCTTAACGTGAAGAGTTATCTCGCCACGATCAACAACAACGCGCTCGATTGCATTCGAAAACTCTGGGTAGGCACGCTCTAGGTCGTCGGCAACATCATCAAAATAACCACCGTATGGACGCTCAGAAGAGCCTGCAGTACTAGCTTTACGAACTAAACCGCCGTAGCCAGAAGTATCGCCAGTGCCCTTTGCGCCAAACATTCCATCAGTCATTACGCAAGCAAGCCCTTCATCTCGTGAGTTGGCTTTGCGTTCATTGCAGCAAGTTCAACTTCCTTAATGATTTGAGCGCGGTTTGCACCAAGCTTTGTCTCATTGATTTGTTCATGTAACTTCAAAATTGCATCAAGCAACATCTCTGGACGTGGTGGGCAACCAGGCAAGTAAATATCAACTGGAACTATGTGGTCTACACCTTGCACAATTGCGTAGTTGTTAAACATTCCACCTGAAGATGCACAGGCACCCATTGCTAGAACCCACTTTGGTGCTGACATTTGATCATAAATCTGACGAAGAACAGGCGCCATCTTGTTAGAAACGCGACCTGCAACGATCATTAAATCTGCTTGACGTGGGGAGGCGCGGAAAACTTCTCCACCAAAACGAGCAATGTCATATTTTGCTGCTGAACCAACAGCCATCATTTCAATTGCACAACATGCAAGACCAAATGTTGCCGGCCACAATGAGTTCTTGCGCATGTATCCAGCAAGTTTTTCAACTGTAGTTAATAAGAAACCACTAGGGATTTTCTCTTCAAGACCCATTGTTTAGTCCCATTCCAATCCGCCGCGGCGCCACACATATGCATATGCAACAAACACAGTTCCGATGAAAATTGCCATTTCAACTAATCCAAATAATCCAAGAGCATCAAATGAAACTGCCCACGGGTAAAGGAATACGATTTCAATATCAAAGATGATGAAGAGCATCGCAGTTAAGAAGTATTTGACTGGAAAACGTCCACCTTCTGCGGCTTGTGGAGATGGTTCGATTCCACATTCATAAGCATCTAGCTTTGCTCGGTTGTATCGAGCTGGGCCTGCGAGCGCGCCAGCAACAACCGAAAAGAGGGCGAAGCCAAAACCAATAGCGCCAATGACCAAAATCGGTACATAAGGGTTTGATGTCGGTATCACGGTCGAAATCCTAAGGTCGATTGGCCTATGCCGCTGACCGCTAGCCCTTTATCCCGCTGTGAACTGCAACAACACCAAAAGTTAGGTTTTTCCAGGTGACCTGGCTCCACCCAGCTTTCTCCATGCGGGCTGCTAGGCCAGCTTGATCTGGCCAAGCCCTGATCGATTCAGCTAGGTAGATGTAGGCATCTGGGTTAGAGGCGGTCTTTTTGGCTACGGCCGGCAATAAACGCATGAGGTACTCCGTATAGATGGTGCGAAAGGGACGCCATGTGGGATGGCTGAACTCAACAACCACCATCCGTCCCCCTGGCTTTGTGACCCGGCGGGCCTCAGCCAACGCCTTATCGACATCGACTGTATTTCGTAGCCCATAGGAAATAGTGACTACATCAAATCTATCCGCCTCAAAGGGCAGGTTCAGGGCATCGGCCTTGGAGAAGTTCAGGTATGGACGGGCCTTTCTGCCCTGAGCAAGCATCCCCTCGCTGAAATCAGTGGCAAAGACGGTTGCCCCAGCCTTAAAAAGGGGTTCTGAAGAGGAGCCAGGCCCTGCTGCAAGATCTAAAATCACCATTCCGGGCTGTGGGGCGATGATCTTTGTCGCTGCTTTGCGCCAGGCTTTGGTGCGGCCCAAACTCAAAAGATCGTTGACCAGGTCATAGCGCTTGGCGACCCCATCAAACATTGCCGCGACCTCATCGGGATCCTTATTCAAATTAGCGCGGGACATAGGCTCATTCTCCCTTGAAGTAGGCTCATCCACAACTTAGGTACATCGAAAGGTTCCCCATGTCGCTCTCTGCTACATCGCTTCGCACTTCACTGATCCCCCGATCAACGGCTCTTTCAAACGCTGTTCTCGTTGTTAGTGGAGTTCTTGGCTTAGCAGTATTGGCACAAATTGCGATTCCGGTTCCGGGATCACCAGTTCCTGTTACGGGTCAAACATTGGGTGTATTAATTCTTGGAACTGCATACGGATCAACCTTGGGATTCACAACTTTTGCTATCTATATCCTGGCTGGAATTGCAGGTGCACCAGTATTTGCAAATAGTGGCCATGGGTTAGATCGCATTGTTGGCGCAACGGGTGGTTACATAATCGGAATGCTGGTTGCAACCTTTGTATTGGGCCAGCTTGCACGTTTTCGCCTAGATCAAAAATTCTTGACAGCTCTTCCTTCGATGTTAATTGGAACTGTTACTACTTTCTCATTTGGTCTTGTGTGGTTACATCAATACACAGGACAAAGTTGGAGCTGGACGATTAATGCAGGGCTGACTCCATTTATTGTTGGTGAAGCTTTAAAGATTGCAATTGCTGGAACTTCGCTGCCTGCTATTTGGCGAGTTGTTAACCGCAAAAATTCATAGCAATGCCACAACTCACTCCTGTAACCACAACTCGCCTTGGCGAGCATTTACCGTTGCTGGAATTACTACCAGATTCAAATCCTGTTGCCTGGGTTCGAAGTGGTGATGGTTTAGTTGGTTGGGGCACCTATGCCACTACAACAGTTAGTGGTCCACATAGATTTGCAGATGCACGTCATTGGTGGCAGAAGCAGCTAGAAAAGTTAGCAGTCACAAATACTGTGCACGGCAGCGGAACTGGCCCAATTTTGTTTTCATCTTTTTCATTCTCACCAGATGATGTTTCAGTCCTTGTCATCCCACAGGTAGTTGTTGGCTCTAAGGGCGATAAGTCTTGGATTACATGGATCGGTTCAGATCCTCAACCGGTACTTAAAACCACACCTGATCATGTTTCTAACGCAGATATGGCCTGGGATGAAAAACCACAGTCAGATCTAGATTGGAAAAACCGCGTTGCAACTGCCGTTTCTCGAATTCAATCTGGGGATTTGGACAAGGTTGTATTAGCTAGAGATATCACCATTAAATCAAGCAAAAGTATTGATCCAAGGGCCATCTTGAAGAAGCTAGCGGTTGAATATCCATCGACTTGGAAGTATTCGATTTCAGGATTAGTTGGAGCAACTCCTGAACTATTACTTCGCTTATCGCGCGGAATGATTACTTCACGCGTCTTGGCCGGAACTATTAGCAAGACGGGTGATGATGCAAAAGATTTGGCATTAGCAGCATCTCTTGCTCGTTCATCAAAAGATCTGGCAGAACATGAATACGCCGTGCGATCAGTTGCAGATGCAATAGAGCCATTTTGTTCATCAACAAATGTTCCTGAGTCCCCATTTGTCTTACACCTTGCAAATGTTATGCACCTTGCAACAGATGTGACTGGTGCATTGGTTGAAACACTTGCTCACACAGATGCATTTACAATTCTTGAGCAATTACATCCAACAGCTGCTGTGTGCGGAACTCCGAGACCAATTGCCGCAGCATTGATCTCTGAGATTGAAGGAATGTCTCGTGGACGATATGCGGGGCCTGTTGGTTGGATTGATGCAGCAGGTGATGGAGAACTTGGAATTGCACTTCGTTGTGGTCAAATAAATGGCGACACTATTCGCATCTTTGCTGGATGCGGAATTGTTGATGGTTCAGACCCTGAGATTGAATTGGCTGAAACGTATGCAAAGTTTTCGCCTATGCGCAGCGCGCTTAAATAGAGGTAAGTGACTCCACAACCTTCTTCAAATTATCTGCATTTGATTCACGATCAGGCACATCACACACAACAACACTCACACCAGATATTGGTGCCTTGATCTCTGCCTCTAACTCTTTAAGGGTTGTAATTTGCTTTGCATCAACACCCATCGCTTGCGCAATTGCTGCTGGATTTAATCCATGGGGCGTTCCAAAAACAGTTTCAAAGCCATCTACACCGCGCTGTGGAAGTGTGGAAAAAATGCCACCACCATCATTATTGATAACAATGAAGCGGCAGTTAATTGCTTCCTTGTTTACTAGTCCAGTTAAATCATGCAGGAAAGAAAGGTCCCCCAGGAGTGCAATTGTGGACTTATGACCATAGGCAACACCTAGCGCTGTTGAAATGTTTCCATCAATGCCAGCTAATCCTCGGTTTGCATATGTGTGAACTCCACCTCGTGGATGGGCAAAACCTTCAAGATCTCGAATTGGGCGTGATGAAGAAACAAACAAGGCGGTGTCATCTGGAATTGTTGCCGCAATTGTTCGGGCAATTACCGCTTCACTCCATCCACTTAATGATCCGATGAGCTTTTGTGCACGCTCTGAAACTTTATTCCACTTTGCAAGCCATTCATCAGATTGGATGACACCTTGAAGATCTGGTAACTCTGTGAATTTACGATCTGCTTGACGATCAGAA
>CANLAC010000004.1 GCA_947488645.1 Actinomycetota bacterium
GTTTTGCTTCTTCGGTGTTGTTAGCGTGCCCGCCCCATGAGCAACGCATGGTGCCGGTGCTATTAGTAACTTTTGCTCCGATTACTGGGCAAAGAGACCATTCAGCAGGCAGTTGAACTTCTGGAGTAGGTGTGGGAGTTGGTGTTGCTGTAGGTGTTGCTGTAGGTGTGGGAGTTGGTGTCGGAGTTGGTTCAACTGGCTTAAAGACTGGATTTAAATCAGGCTTTGCTGCAGCTTTTACAGAGACACCCTTGTTCCACACCAACTTCTTGCCTGATTTAACGCAGGTGTATTTGATTCCAGATGATGTGCTTGTTTGACCAACTTTTTTACATGTTGTGCCGGGCTTTACAGCTGCTGTTGCTATTGGTCCAAGTAATGCCGCAATAAGAGTCACTGTGAGTAACACCAGAATTCTCTTTCGCATATGCAGATTATGGTGGGGTTTAGAGAAAATAACTATGACCCAACGGGCAAAAAAGTAGCCCCGCGCGACGAACTGCGGGGCCACTTGATGTGCGTACTACTGGCGGGATTCGAACCCGCAACCGCTCCTTAGTCAAAAGAGTGCTCTATCCGTTGCGCTACAGCAGTACGCGAACGGAAGGTAAGGGCAAATCGACTCTTCCGATTTGATACATAGTTAATCTGTGGATAGACGAAGGGTGCTAAACTTTTTTTACCTTAGTCAAAAGAGTCAAAGCCTCTTCCGTTAAAAGACAAAAGCCCCGCAGAATAACTTCCGCGGGGCTTTTGTCTTACTTAAATACTTACGGCATCACCAATCCACCATCAACTGGCACGGTAATTCCTGTGACATAACTAGAAGCATCACTTACTAACCAGATCAGCGTTGCTGCTAACTCTTCTGGATCTCCGAGACGCCCTGCTGGTGTGAACATCTTGACCATGTTCACCATATCTTTTGGTAGTTCATCACTCATCTCAGAGGGAAAGAAACCTGGTGCGAGCGCGTTAACTCTGATGTTCTTGCGCCCTGTCCATTGGGCAGCTAAGTCTCTAGTTAAACCAATGAGTCCTGCTTTACTGGAAGCATAAGCAGCTTGTGGCAAACCTTGAGGCTTAATACCAAGGATGCTTGAGATATTAACGATTGCTCCACCATTTTTGTTTGCTCTGGCAAATGCTTGTGACATCCAGTAGGCACCAAAGAGATTGACATCTAGAACTGATCTAAATTGCTCTGGTGTTTCATGTGTGGCAGGAATGGCGGTGCCAACACCTGCGTTGTTAACAAGAATGTCGACCCGACCAAACTCTTTGATGGCATGGGCGATCAGTGCGTCACACTGTTCTGGTTGTGTGACATCTGTTTGTAGGGATGCAAACTTTCTACCTGCTGCAGTAACTAGTGCTCCGGTGTCAGCAAGGCGTTCAACGCGGCGTGCTCCGAGTACAACATCTGCTCCTGCTTCAGCTAAGGCTTTAGCAAAGGCAACGCCCAAACCAGAAGATGCCCCAGTGACCACTGCGACCTTTCCATCTAAACGAAAGCGGTCAAGAACACTCATTGTCTCTCTCCTCAAATTGGGCAACTGTGCGTAAGGTTATGGCATGGATTTCACATTAAGCGCTAAGACAAGCGAATATGCCGCCAAACTGCAAGCCTTTATGGATAAGGAAGTCTTTCCAGCAGAGGCTATCTATGAGCATCAGCGGGCAGAGTTGGCAGCAGCTGGAAAGCCACATGGCTTGCCAGCTGTTGTTGAAGAGTTAAAGGTTAAGGCGCGCGCGCAAGGATTATGGAATCTGTTTTTGCCTCATAGCCACGACCCACATCATGGTTTGAGTGTTACTGAGTATGCAACGTTGGCAGAGATCACAGGGTGGTCACCAGAGATCGCACCTGAGGCAATTAATTGCGCAGCACCTGACACCGGCAACATGGAGTTACTAGACATGTTTGCAACAGATGAGCAAAAGAAGATGTGGCTAGAGCCATTGTTAGATGGTCGGATTAGATCTGGCTTTGCCATGACTGAGCCTGATGTGGCATCTAGTGATGCTAGAAACATTAGAACTTCAATTGTTAAAGATGGCGGTGACTATGTCATCAATGGCACAAAGTGGTGGACAACAGGTGCGATGGATGAGCGTTGTCAGATCTTAATTGTGATGGGTAAGACAAACCCTGATGCAGATGATCATAATCAGCAATCAATGGTGCTTGTTCCGATCAACACACCAGGGGTTAAGGTCGTGCGCAACTTAACTGTCTTTGGATATGTGGACCAACATGGTCACGCAGAGGTTTCATTTACTAATGTGCGTGTGCCTATTGCAAATCTCTTAGGAGCAGAAGGCGAAGGCTTTGCCTTGGCCCAAGCCCGACTTGGACCAGGACGTATTCATCACTGCATGAGAGCTATTGGAATGGCAGAGCGTGCTTTGTCATTAATGATCAAGCGCTCTATTGGACGCGAAACTTTTGGAAAAGCATTAGTCCAACAAGGTGTGATTCAAGATTGGATCGCACAAGCTCGCATTGATATCGAACAAGCACGGCTATTAGTGCTTAAGGCTGCCTGGATGATCGACACCGTGGGTGCTAAGGGTGCTCGCAAAGAGATTGCTGCAATCAAGGTTGCTGTGCCACAGATGGCAGAGCGCATTATTGATCATGCAATCCAAGCCCATGGCGGTGCTGGTGTTTGCCAAGATACGCCGCTGGCATCGATGTATGCAGGTGTTCGCACACTACGCATTGTTGATGGACCTGATGAGGTACACATCAGAGACATTGCACGCTTAGAAACCAAGCCTTATTTGTCATGAGTGATGTAACCGCGGTCCGAGAAGAGGACCGCTTTGATGTTGACGCCATGCACGCCTGGCTTAGTACTTTCATCACAGAAACTGAACTTCCAGTGGTATTGCAGTTTCGTAGCGGTGCATCCAACCTGACCTATTTACTGAAATACCCAGATCGCGAGTTAGTACTGCGCAGACCACCAGTTGGCACCAAGGCTGTTTCAGCCCATGACATGAAGCGTGAGTACTTGATTCAATCCAGATTGCAACCTGTGTATTCACTTGTGCCAGGCATGATCGCACTGTGTGAAGATCATTCAATCATGGGCTCTGATTTCTATGTCATGGAGCGCGTTGTGGGACAAATCTTTCGTCGAGACATCGCACAAGAGATCACGCCAAGTGATATTGAAGTTATGGCTGATTCCTTAATTAACGGACTTGTCCAACTACACGCAGTTGATTCAACTATTTTAGCTGAGCTCAATAAAGGTACTGGCTATGTCACCCGCCAAGTTGAGGGGTGGTCCAAGCGATATCGCAATGCTTTAACTGATGATGTGCCAAGCGGTGAAAAGGTAATGGCTTGGCTATTGGCCAACAAGCCAGAAGATGTTGATTCCTGCATCATTCATGGTGATTGGCGCATTGATAACGTTGTCTTTGATTTATCACACGGTCGTATTGCTGGTGTTTTAGATTGGGAGCTTGCAACAGTGGGTGATCCACTGATGGATTTAGGTTCATCCCTTGCCTATTGGGTCGATCGTGATGATGAGCCAGCATTTGCATCCCTAAGAAGACAACCAAGTCACTTGCCAGGCATGCCTACAAGAGAGCAATTTGTTGCACGCTACCTAGAGTTAAGTGGGCGAAAGTGCGCAGACTTTACTTTTTATGAAGTCTTTGGCCTTTTTAGATTAGCGGTCATCATTCAACAGATCTGGGCTCGCTATAGGGCGGGACAAACCACAAACCCAGCATTTGCTGGCTTTGGGGATGCAGTTAATACTTTGATCAACCGAGCAGAGGGAAAGATCGCATGAGAGCTGGACAGATAACGGTGTCAACGCGTGCCTTTGCAGTTGTTGATGTGCCAACTCCTGATGCTGGTGCCGGACAAGTACGCATCAAAGTAGAAGCAGCTGGTGTGTGTTTATCAGATGTGCACCTGCTTGAAGGCATTTTGTCTCCCGGCTATCTAGACGGTGATCAGGTGACGCTAGGTCACGAAGTTGCAGGTGTGATTGATCAGGTCGGTGCTGGTGTTACAACATCTGCTGTTGGTGATCGTGTTGTTGTTATTGCTGGCCAGCGCAACGCCGCTTCACAGATAACAACAATGGGTTTTGATTACAACGGCGGTTGGGCCGAATACGTTGTGACAAAAGCAGAGTTAGTTGCCGCTATTCCTGATTCATTGCCGTTTGAACAAGCTGCAATTATTCCTGATGCAGTTTCAACTCCGTGGGCTGCAATCTCATCTACGGCCAAGATGGCCGCCGGTGAGAGCGCTGTGGTCTTTGGTGTGGGAGGACTTGGAATCCATGCGGTGCAGTTATTAAAAATTATTGAGTGCAGCAAAGTAATTGCGATTGATCCCCGCGAGGATGCACGAGCAAATGCGTTAGCTAGAGGGGCAGACTTTGCTTTTGCTCCAGATGATCCTGAAATTAAAAAGCACCGCGGGTTAAACGCCGCCTTTGATTTTGCAGGTGTCACACCAGTTAGAAAACAAGCGTTGTCTCTTCTTGGCGAGCAAGGACGATTAGTAATTGTTGGTATTGCTAATGAGCCTATTGTGATTCCTAATGACATGGCCTTTACCTACATGCGCACACAGATCTTGGGTCACTATGGCTCAGAAGATCACCACGTGCGAGAGCTCATTGAGTTTGCACGTGAAGGAAAACTAGATTTATCACAATCAGTAACTGAAGTAATGCCGCTTGAAAAAGCTGCTGAAGCGTTAGATAAGTTGGCCAACAAAGTTGGCAACCCAATTCGTATTGTTCTAAAGCCTTAGCTGCTAGTGCGTGTCAGCAGGCAATAGCCAAGAGCGCATTGGATCAAATGAGAACTCTGCGTACTCCCCGACCTTAACTATCTCCTCAAAGGTTGGATCCGACACTACTGCGATGATTACGCCTAGTTCGGTTTCAATACGGTACTCAACATGCTCGCCATAGAAAACTACCTGCTTTACGCGACCCTGAGTTCCAGAGATTGTTTGATTAGAAGCTTGGGCCCTTTTAACTCGGATTGATTCAGGGCGAGTAAGCAAAATGCTCTTGGTCGTTAGTGCATCCTTGTGAGCTGGGACATCGATCTCTTTACCAAGTACTGCAACCTTAGCCATCCCAGCAGATGATGGCTTTACAGAGGCAACTTCAAGGAAGTTAGAAATTCCAATGAAGTCGGCAACAAAAACAGATGCAGGGCGCAAATAGATTTCAGCTGGTAATCCAACTTGTTCAATCTTTGAATTACGCATGACCACAATGCGATCAGAGATAGACATCGCTTCATCTTGGTCATGTGTCACGAAAATACTTGTAATACCAAGGCGCTGTTGAACTTCGCGAATTTCAATACGCATCTGTGCGCGAAGCTTTGCATCCAAGTTGCTCAGTGGCTCATCAAATAGCAAAACGCGAGGACGCATCACCATGGCGCGAGCTAAGGCAACACGTTGCTGCTGACCACCTGATAACTGATTAGGTGCGCGATTAGCCATTGCAGTCAGGCTCATTGATTCCAACACATCTTCTACTTCAGTCCTAACCTGCGCTGACGGCATTTTCTTTGTCTTTGGACCATATGCAACATTTTCATACACGCTCATATGCGGAAAGAGTGCGTATGACTGGAAGACCATACCCATGGGGCGCTTATCTGGCGTAAGAGCAGACATGTCTTGGCCATCAAGAAGAATAGATCCGGCCGTTGGTGTTTCGAAACCAGCGATCATTCGAAGTGTTGTGGTTTTTCCGCAGCCTGATGGCCCAAGAAAGGTGATGAACTCCCCTGGGTTGATATCTAGGTTGATTGAATCAACTGCGGTGACTTTTTCATTTCCTTGACCGAAAACCTTTGTGAGATTTCGTAGCTGCAAGTTACTTGAACTCGTTGAATCTTTCACAGTCTGGTCCATTTCTTAAGCCCTCACAATCGGAGTGTTTACAGAGTTTGTTGACTTGCCACGTACTAACAGATTTATTACGCCCATCACCATTAAAACAATGAAAATCAGCAGGGTACAGAAAGCAAAGGCGTTGCCAAACCGTCCTGAATCAACTTCGGCCAAAATCTTTTGAGTCATGATCGGAGTTTCAGGTGTTGTGATGAAAATAATTGGAGAAAGAGTAGTCATCGAGTGCGCAAAGGCGAACATCAGACCTGTCAGCAATGCCGGCTTAATTAATGGCAAGGTAATCTTTCGAAACGTTCTAAACCCAGTTGCACCTAATGAAGCAGATGCCTCGTCGATGGCAGGATTAATTTGCTGCAAGGCGGCAATTCCTGAGCGCTGACCCGCAGGGCTTGATCTAATTGTGTAGACCATAACAATTGCAACAGCGCCACCAAAGATTGCCCCGCCTCCTGCAAGCTGAGGAAGAATTGTTGTGTCGCCAAACTTAGTAGCGTGATTAAAGGTAATTGCAAAGCCAATGCCAAGAACCGTACCTGGAACAGCAAGACCCAACATTCCTAAGAAGTCAATAAACTCGCGGCCTCTGCGCACCTTGCGAACAACCAGCCAGGCTAGAACCATGCCGAGAATTCCAGCAATTGGTGTTGCAATTAAAGCCATTGTGGTTGTTTTGATGATGGCGTCATAGCCAACACCGCTAAAAATGTATCGATAATTATTAAGCGTAAATGAATTATCTACACCTAAGAACTTGGCAAAGCTTCCATAAATAACAGTTGTATAAATCAAAACAATAAATGAGGCGACAAATACTGGAATCACCAAAAGGAAAAACTTTGCGATCCTGCTTTCCACAAAAGTAGGCGTACCGGTTGGTTTACCCGTAACGCTCACAACGCTATTTTTTTCTCCCCAGTACCGCTGAACAATGAAGACAATTAAGCCAGGGATTAAGAGAATCAGCGAGTAAGCAGAACCAGCAGGCACGTCATACTCACCGTTAATTGCAATGTATGCGCGTGAGGAAAGGACTGTGAAGTCACCACCAATTACAAGTGGGTTAGCCAAATCAGCTGATGCTTCAACAAAGAGGAGGAGGAATGAGCTAGCAAAGCCTGGAATAAGCATTGGGAATGTAACTTTAAAGAAGGTGCGTAACTTAGAAGCACCCATAGATGCAGATGCTTCATCAAGTGCTGGATCCAGATTTCTCATCATTCCTAGAATGCTCATGTACGCGACTGGAAAGAACGAACATGTCAGCACGATGGTCAAGCCCGGTAATCCATAAAGGGTCGGTGTTAGACCCAAAATGTCACGAGTGATGATTCCGCTACGGCCAAAAAGGCTAATAACTGCGGTTGCAAAAGCAAATGGCGGAGTGATCAATGGAACTAGCGCGAGTATGTGCAGGAACTTCTTGCCCCGAAAATTTAATTTTACTTGAGCGTAAGCCAGAAAGAACCCAACAATTGTTCCTAGGGTTGCGACAATTACACCTAGCAGGATTGTATTCATGATTACATTACGAATTACTTGTGATTTGAAGATATTTGCGAATACTTCCTGGCCTGTTGCTTCAAAGGCGCGAGACAAAATGTTAATCAGTGGGAAAACAACCATTAATAAGAGCAAAAAGACTGAAACTATAAGAGCGGCTTTTGTTCCAACATCAAGTTTGATCTTTTTCGGTTTTTTGAGCATGACTGCTTTTTCTTTCTCAAGTACTGCAGCGCTCACAAAAATCCCCTTAATAAATGGCTGAACAGAAAATACCTTGTACTGCATAACTAGAGGATGTGGCGCGTGTCCACATCCTCTAGTTACTAATTAATGCAGTTCTTTTTAATTATGACTTAGGTGCAATTGCAATTGTTGCATCGAACTTAGCTGTTAACGCCTTCTTGGCAGCAGCAGCCTTTTCGAAATCGTAAGCAACGATTGTTAGTCCACCAAGCTTGACCATACGAGGATCAACCTTCGTCTTTGGGTTGGTGAGAACTTGGAATGCAGCAACTGTAGGTCCAAGGTTTTGAGCTTCTCTAGAAAGTGCGAAGTCAATATATGACTTTGCAGCCTCTGGATTCTTTGCACCCTTAATCAGTGCAACTCCACCGATTTCATACCCCGTACCCTCGCTTGGGAATGTTACCTTCAATGGAAGTCCCTGAAGTTTTCCTGCAACGCAGTCATGTGAGAACACAAGTCCAACAGCAGCTTCACCGCGACCAACGATGGCAACTGGGCCAACGCCACTCTTTGTGTACTGAAGTACGTTCTTGTGCATTTTTGACATGTAGTCAAGTCCAGCAGCTTCGCCGCCCAAACGTGTTACCTGTGTCCACAAAGTTGTGAATGCAGTTCCTGAAGTTGATGGGTGCGCTGTAGAAATGTTCTTAGCCAACTTTGGATTCAGTAGATCTGCCCATGAAGTTGGAGGATTTAATCCTAAGCGACGAATTTCTTTAGTGTTTGTGCAGAAACCAAGTGCGCCAACATAAACGCCAGTCCAGTATCCATCATCATCTTGATACTTCTTAGGAATAAAGCTTCGGGATGGTGATACGTACTTATCGATGAGACCACCGATGCGAGCAACACCGAAACCGTCAGCTGGACCACCATGCCAGACATCAAACTCTGGGTTGTTCTTGGCTGCATCAAGACGTGCAACTGTTTCACCTGATGAGAGGCGAACAAACTTTGTTGTTACGCCAGTCTTCTTTGTAAATGCCGTAGTCATCGCGTTACACCATGCTTCGGTTGCACCACAAACAACTGTGAGTGAGCCGCTGAGCTTGCGCGCAGTTGTGTACTTTCCGCCTGCACATGTAACAGTAACTCCGCCGGAGCTAAATACCTGACCCTCGTCATAGCAAGCCTTGCCCGAGCGGTCTGCTGCAGCGTTTGCTGGAGTTGCTGCAAAGCTCAAGACAGAAAGGCAGAGCAGGACAGAGGTTGCCACTGATGCAATTTTAATTTTTCTCATTCAATTTCCTTTACTTATCAGAGGGAAGGAACCTGTGTCCCTTCTGCAAGATTAACCAAAACTGGGGATTTTTACATGATTTTCATAGCTTTAAAGGTCAAAGAGTTGCGCTTAATCCAGATTACAAATCTTTATCAAAGGCTTTTTACGCATGCGACTTAGCGTTAATAGCGATTTTGGGGTGAAGGGCAGGCAAGTTGGCAACCCGATTCGTATTGTTTTAAAGCCCTAACTCAGCCAGCTTGTCAGTTACCTGCTTGGCAGATGGGTTTGTCATTGCAGCTCCATCACTAAAGACCAATGTGGGTACTGTGCGATTGCCGCCATTTACCTTTTCAACGATCTCTGCCGTACCTGGGACCTCTTCAATGTTGATCTCTTCAAAGGTGACACCAAGGTCTGCTAATTGAGACTTAAGGCGCTTGCAGTAACCACACCAGGTAGTTGAGTACATAACAAAGGACATTGGGTTCACTTTCTGTTGAAGTAAAGAAAGTTTAGTTGCTAATAACAATTCCTGCTATCCACAGCCTTTTTAGCAATATCCACTCTCGTCACTTCAGCGCCTTACTTTGCACTCGCCTGAATCTTTATCTCACATCATTAAGCTCGCCGCCAGCGCTTCTTATTGATTTCCAGACATCCGTTTGGAATAGAGAAAAGGAGTGCAAATGAATGAGCCTAAATGATATTGCGACGCTTTGCGTTGCAATAGCCAACCTCATAATTCGATTATGGGAAGTGCGAAAGGGTCGCCGTGATAAAAACGACGACCCTAATCAATCTGGCACTTGAGTTCGCATAAGGCAGTTGGGTCGGGATTGGCACCCCGGCTCAACTTCATTAATTAAAGCATACTTGTGTGTTACGCACAGTAACTTTAACTAGAAGGCAAAGCCCCGCAGCTTAATCTCTGTGGGGCTTTTGCTTTCAATAGCTATTTTGTGAAAGTAATTACTTCTCCATCACCTAACTGTTGATCAGGCATTCCCTTTAATACATGCACCTTTGCCTCACCAACAACTACCCATTGATCATCTCCGCTGCGCTTGACTATGGCGGTTAACTCATCAACACCAATAAGTATCGAATCATCAGGAACATGGAGAAGTACTTTAGCGGCACTGTCAGGAATCCACTTAAAGAACTTATTAAAGTGCGGAATGACGCGGATCCCTGGAAGCAGGTTAAGTCCTGCTGTGGGTGCTTTTTTAAGTAGGCGAAAGTTAGGAATGTGAGAACTTAAAACCATCGCACCTGCGCTGCATCCAGCAAGAGAGGTTCCCGTGCGCCAATTCTCTTGGATTGCATCCCATAGCGCTGTGCCCATCAGTGTTTCTGCCAAGTAGTGCGGGTCTCCCCCAGACATATAGATAAGAGCTGCGTTATGAATCAAGGTTGCATACTCAGGGTTGTTGGCATCTTCTCTCGTAAAGATTGGCAAGAAAATAGAGTCAACACCTAAACGATCTGCTTGAGCTTTTCCTAATTCTTTCCAATACTCAAGGCGATCATCACTTTCTTGACCAGCTGCTGTTGGGATTTGAACATAGATGGGTCTTTTACCGTTTTTGATTCCGTCATCTAGTAAAGATTTTTCGAATGTGGCCATTGCAGGCAGGTATTCACCTGAACCAACTAAAGCAAGTGACCCATTCATGGCGTCATTGTAAGAGGTTGTTTACTCAAACAAAGTGCCGACAAAGACTTGCCAGGCAAGGGCTGACTTAGCAATCAAGGAAAGTGTGATGTAGGTCTTTTCACCTCGCAGGTAATCAGACCACTTACCAACCTTTTTGTATTGCAGGTATTGAACTACTGCAAAGGTGTTGAATAGAACGAAGAGTGAAACAACAATTCCATAGACAAAGGCTGGGGCCTTTGCATTTGAAGGTCCACCGATAGCTAGAACATAGAAGATAAGACCTAACCAAGGCACGATTCCTGCGATGCACCCAAAAATAAATGGGATCCAACCACCGTTGCCTGGTGTCTCATACTTCTCTTGCAGCCAACCAAAGAGGATCATTGAGGCATTAACACCAAAGAGTGAAACGATTGCAACGACATCTGAAACTCCGCAGATCTGTGCGATCAAAACAATCATTACAGATGAGCTAATTGAGTACTCGACCCAACGGAAATAGTTGCGGTTCTGAGTTAATCCTGCGCTATATCGTGAAAAAAACTTTGGTGATGCGACCAAGAAGTGGAAGAAGGCTGAAAGACCTAAGAACAGTGCCACTCCAATTCCAACTGGTGTGTCAAACAAAGTGATTGGTTCGGCAAAGGTACTTCCAGGAGGGCCAGACATGTAACGAGCAACAATTGGTAGCGTGAAATCATTAGCCAGTGCCAAGACTGCAATCATCTGAACTAGGTGAAATAGGCCAGCAATAATGTTGTAGCGGCGTAGCTTTGAAGTGTTCATCTCTTTGGTCATGGCTTAAGAGTAAGCCAAGAAATCACTTTATCGGCGAAGCCGCGATCTAAGACCGGGACGTGAACTCCCCCGTTTATCTTCCATAACTCTAAAGAGCCTTTGCTGCAATCAAATGGGAAAGAGGTTGTTTCTGCTCCCGACATAGCAGCGATGAGATCCAACTTATTCTCAGGCTTGGCGGTGCATTGGTTGTTGTTACTCCATCGCTTTACTACTTCATCAACAGATGGATAGCTCTGAGCAAACAATGCTCCACCTTCATAAGAAATCGTTGCATCTGCATCGCCATGAATATGTAGAACATTGGCTGATTTGTCCGAACACTGCCCAGGATTGCTATCCATAGATCCTGCCAAGCCAGCAATAGCTGCTATTTGATTCTTACTCGTGCACAAGTACTGATAACTCATGAAGTGGCCGTTGGAGTGACCAAACAAATAGATGTGTGACTTGTCTAGGTTGTAACCTTTGGAAATCTTATCAATTAACCCATCGATGTACTCAACATCATTAACACCGCTTTTTGCAAAGTCACAACATGCATTTGAGGCATTCCAGTAACGATTGCCTGAACCATCTTTCAATCCATCTGGTGCAATGTATGCAAGGCCAGCGGCCAAGGCAGATTCCTTGAGGTAGGTGTAATTGGTTTGTGAAATCGAGTCCCCTGAATAGCCATGGAGATTTATTAATATCCCTGTTAATTCTTTGGAATTATCAGGGGAAGGTAAGAACAGTTCAGTAGGACGATCCGCACCGATAATGATGCTGGTGCTATCGGCAAACTCCTTATTTCCAATTTCGGTATCGAGTGCAGATATCAACAACACTAAGTTTGCTAACGCCACTACCATGATTGCTTTAAAGAGAATAGATCGTGGCGCTTTGAAGGTTAACAACGCACCGATTACACCGACAACTAAAAGTGCTGGTCTAGAACTAACCGAGTTGAGCAATAGCGTTGTTGCCAAGAGGATTACTGCGATTGCCGCCCTTGATGCTCTTTCTCCAACAATGCGCGGGAAGGAGCGAATGCCAGATTGACCATCTTCTTCAAAATCTTTCAACACATTAGCTATGTGCGCAGCAACACCAAGTAGTGAGCCTGCCCCCATCATCCATAGTGGTGGGGTCTTATCAACAGCTAAAACAATTGAGGCAGGAAGTGCGGCAAATGCAATCACATACGGCACAGGTGAAAGGGGTGTGTATTTAAAGTAGAAGTTATAAGCAAGGCCAAAGCCAATACCAAGTAAGTAAACCGCTCCTCCCTTTAATCCCAGCGGACCAAAGAGATTAATGATTACCGCTAATGGTGTGACAACAAAGATTGCAGTGCGCAGTTGCTTCGGTGTGATTAAACCTGAGACTAAAGGTTTTGAAGTACGGTTATGTTTTAGGTCATCTTCATAATCATGTAAATCATTTGTCCAGCCAACGATCAACTGTCCCAAGAGGACACCAATAGCTATGACATAGGCGGGTCCTTCCCACCACAACGCTTGGGCAATCAGAAAGGCGAAGGTTGAAACCATCAAGGTTGGGCCAAAGTGACAAGCCTGTAATAACCCGCGCAGCCTTTTCATGGTTTTTAGTCTAACCAACGCAAGCGTTAGAATGAGCCCATGGACCTGGACAAAGTAATTCTGTTCTATGGCTTCACGCCAATAACAGATACTGATGCCCTTAGGTTGTGGCAAAAGAGTTTGTGCCAATCCCTCGATATCAAAGGTCGCATCATTGTTTCACCCCACGGTATTAACGGAACATTGGGTGGCAAGATGGAAGATCTTAAGAAGTATGTGAAAGCAACTAAGGCTTATCCAGGGTTTAAGAAGATTGATTTCAAGTGGTCTGATGGTTCAGGGCAAGATTTTCCAAAGCTTAAGATCAAGATCCGTCCAGAGCTTGTTGCTTTTGGCAATCCTGATGAGATCAAGGTTGATGAAAACGGTGTTATTGGTGGCGGAGTTCATTTGCGCCCTGAAGAGGTTAACAAGCTAGTTGAAGAACGCGGCGATGATGTCTTTTTCTTTGATGGCCGTAACGCTTTTGAAGCCAAGGTTGGTAAGTTCAAAGATGCTGTTGTGCCAGATGTTGAAACAACACATGACTTTGTGGCTGAAATTGAAAGTGGTAAGTATGACCACATGAAGGACAAGCCGATTGTTACCTACTGCACCGGCGGTATTCGTTGTGAGATTTTGTCTGTTGTTATGAAAAACCGTGGTTTCAAAGAGGTGTATCAAATCAAGGGTGGCATCGTGCGTTACGGGAACAAGTTTGGCGATGACGGACTATGGGAAGGCTCTTTGTATACCTTTGATGATCGCCTCACTATTGATTTTAGTGATCACACCAAGTTGATTGGGCAATGCGCTGAATGTAAGAGTGCGACCAAGCAGTTTAGAAACTGCCAGAAGGCTGAATGTCACCAGCTAGTACTGCTCTGTGATCCTTGTTATGACACCCACACAGAACGCCCTTGCAATCACGAGCGCGAAGTTAAGCGCAACCGCGAACTCATCGGTTAAGTTTATGATCATTCAAGCTAATTCGGCTGTTATTGGTAACAAGCTGATTGGTTTAGTCAATCTTGAAATCATTGATGGAAAAATCCGTGCAGTCAATGTTGGATCTGCCTCAAAGCCTGATCAAATAATCGATGGAACCTTAATTCCGGGTTTCATTGACATCCATTGCCATGGAGGCGCTAGTTCTTACTTTTCTAACGCTTCCAAGGTTCAAGATGTAATTAGAGTTCATCGAGATCATGGAACTACAGGAATAGTTGCCTCACTTGTTACTGAATCAATTGATGATTTAAAAAAGCAGATCGCTACCTTGGTGCCGTTTTACACATCAGGCCAAATTCTAGGAATACATCTTGAAGGCCCCTATCTATCTCATGCTCGTTGTGGCGCGCACGAACCAACACTCCTGATTAATCCTGATACTGCAGAGATTAAAGAGTTACTTGAAGTGGGTGCTGGATCGATTGCAATGATCACTATTGCTCCTGAACTTCCAGGTGCAATTGAAGCAATTAAGTATCTAAGTTCAGCTGGTGTGAAGGTAGCTATTGGACACACAAATGGAGATTTTAAGGATGCTGCCGCAGGAACAAATGCAGGGGCAACGGTTGTTACTCACTTCTTAAATGCCATGAGCAAAGAAAGAGTTGAAGGCAGCATTTCCTCATTTGTTCTTGTTGATGAGCGTTTATCTGTTGAACTCATTCTTGATGGCCACCATGTTCCATTTACTACTGCCTCCGAGATCATCCAAGCAATTGGTAATCGAGTTGTACTAGTAACAGATGCAATGGCTGCTGCTGGATCTGGTGATGGCAATTACGCAATCGGAAAGCTAGAGGTAAAAGTTGAAAACTCAGTTGCGCGATTAACAAGTAACAACGCACTGGCTGGCAGCACGCTGACCATGGATCAAGCTTTTAATAATGCGATCAATAATTGTGGAGTCTCTATCCCTCAGGCGGTATTAATGAGTTCGACTAATCCTGCTCATGCTTTGGGGTTGTCTGATCGCGGAAGTATCGCGGTGGGTTATCGTGCAGATCTACTCGCATTTGATTCAGTCACGGGCAAAGTGTCAACTCTTAATTTGTAAGAGTTACTTTGGATAATCCTTTAGGTGCGTCTGGGTCATAACCTGATGCCACTGCAAATTCAAGAGCAAATCTCTGTAAAACAATCGCATCGACAATTGTTGAAGTTATTTCATCATCACAGTTTGATCCAGCAAGAACGATGTCACTTCCTTCGGGTGATCCACCATTGCCAATCCAAAAAATTCGTGAGTTAGTGGCACGAATCTTTACCACCGCCTCGGTAATTGAAGAATCTGGCATGTGTGACGGTGCAAGGATAAACACTTGAGTTTCTCCAGTTAATGCTGAGATGGGACCATGTAGGTAATCAGCGGTTGAAAGGCCTTGAACAGAGATTTTGCTTGTTTCTTGAATCTTTAGCGCTGCCTCGCGAGCATTGGGATACGCAAAACCGCGACCAAGAATTACTACCTCGTTATTGCGCGTGGCTGCCGACACAGCTTTTGCTACCAAATCAGTTGTCCCTACCAGACGAGTTGCCTCAGAAATGATCTGTTCGTCATTGACCTGCTTACCGGTCCAAGACGCAACTAATAGATATGAGACCAATAATTGCGCGTTATAAGATTTCGTAGCAGCAACTGCAAGTTCTGGGCCTGCTAGAAGAGAAAAGTGATTGTGTGCCACGGTGGCAAGAGGTGATGAATCATCATTTGTCATAGCAATTACATAGGCGTTTGCCTGTCGCGCTGCTGTTGCAAATTTAACTAAATCTGGAGACTGCCCACTTTGAGAAATAGCAACAATTAAAGTGTTTGAGTATTTGAGCTCAGAGCCATAAATAGTGACAGACGATGGTGATGTAAGGCCAACGGGCAAGCCAATCTGGGTTTCAATCAAATACTTCAAATAATGTGCAGCATTGTCTGAAGTTCCACGAGCCAGAATTAATACAGATTTTATCTCCTGCTCGATCAACACATTCTTTACAGATTTGTACGCATCTTTATTATCCAAAATTGCCTTAAAAACCTTTGGGGTTTCGGCAATTTCAGAAGCCATAATTGCGCCTAATTTGCTCATGTGCTTATCTTCCCACAAAATTTAAAGTACTCTCTGCGCATGGCGACCCCAAAAAAATCAGTGCCAAAGCACGTAGAGCTCAGAGAAAAGCTCCGTAGTCGCTTTCAGCGCATGGCGCCGAACTCACTAATTCCTTCAGCAAGAGATTTGTCGAAGACATACAAGGTCAGCGCCATGACTGTTCGGCAAGCCCTGGTCGCCTTGCAGCAAGAGGGAATGATTCACTCTGTTCCAGGATTAGGCACATACGTCTCAGATCACCGAATGTCTAAGAGATTAACATTCGTTTCTTTTAGCCAAGAGGTACTTGAGCGTGGAATGACTCCAAGCTCCAAGATAGTTTCGGCGATAAAAACAACAGTTAAAGATCAGGCGGTTGCAGAATCTCTCAATATTTCTCTTGGGGATCCAGTTTATAAGATTGAACGCGTTCGCTTTGCAGACAAAATTCCTATGGCACTAGAGGAGTCGTATGTTTCAGCTAACCTGATTCCAGGGTTACTTGACCAAAATCTCTCAGAATCACTCTATGAAATATTAAAAAACACCTATGAAAAGCCTGTTATGCGAGCTGAATGCGTTGTTTCTCCTATAAATCTCACCAAACGTCAAGCTGATCTTCTTGACACAGATGCTAAATCAGCGGCACTTAGTTTTGTAGTTGTTGCCTTTGATGCCCGAGGAAGGGCACTAGAGCGATGTCATTCAATAAAGCATGGAGATCGTTATGACTTTAAGTACAGCATTCAAGCTGAAAGTTAAAGCCCTTCAACAACAAAATACTTTGTCAGTAAGTACGGATTTGTTATCGCAGTTCCAACACAAACCGCCCAAGCTCCGTTTGCGATTGCGTCCTTAACTTGTTGCGGGTTTGCAAAACCGCCTTCTGCAATTAGCGGAACTTTAATTACTTTTGCAATTTCTAGAACAAGATCAACATTTGGTAATCCAGAGGATGGTATTTCTGTATATCCATTCAAAGTTGTTGCAATGGCATCAAAGCCCAAGAGCTCGGCATTAGTTGCATTCTCAATAGAATCCACATCGGCTAACAATGGGATCTTTGTGCGCTTACGTACAGCCGCAAAGAATTCTTCAAGCGATACTCCCCCATATCGCGAGCGCTGAGTGGCATCGACAGCAACAATGTCGGCTCCAGCTTTTTCTAGAGCTAATACATCTTCTACAGTTGGGGTGATGTAAACATCTGAATCGGAGGTGTAACTCTTAACTAATCCGATTACTGGCACATTGACTGAGGCAACGACTCGGGCGACATTCTCGATCCCTTGCGCACGTATAGCTTTTGCCCCGGCTAACTCAACGGTCATGGCTTGGGCAGCAATGAACTCTGGGGTATTCATGGGTGTGCCCTCGCTGGCCTGGCATGACACGACAAGCCCACCCTTAAATTGGTGAAAAACTGGCGCGATTCTAGGGTCGTCGTGCAGTTGTTTCGTTACCAAAACGCACCCCCTGGCCTCTTGACTTTCCCGAACCTTACTATAGTTTTGCCTCACTGGTCTAGAGCGGTGAATTGCCAATCCAGATCTTCACCACACTAGCGTCATATCGACGGGTAAGAAGGAGAAGGAATGCGCGTAAAGAAATCCGCAATCGCATTGGTCTCAGCGCTCAGTTTGGTAGTCGGCTTGGCCGTACTACCAAATGCTAACGCTGCCACAACCGTAAAAATGGTTCTGTGGCCAGGACCAGAAGGCGATGCAATGCAAAAAGTTGTAGATGCATACAACTCATCACAAGGTAAAAAGGATGGCGTCACCGTGAAGATGATTCTTCTTAGCCGTGACAACACATTTGCTAAGGAAGCTGCCTTAATGAAGGCAAAGTCATCAGAATATGACATCTACTTCACAGCTTCATATTTGGTTGGACAACATGCCCCATATCTTTCAGATTTAAAGGGTGTTAAAGACAGCCTGTACTTAAAGGCATCTGTTAATTCGCTGAAAGTTGCTGGCAAGCAGAAAGCACTTCCGCTTGATACAAGCTTGCACTTCATGTACTACCGCAAGGATTTGATTTCATCCTTAACAGCTAATGCTGCAAAGTACACTTCAATTGCTAAGACAGTTCTTGGAAAAGACTTGAAGCCAAATACAGATCCAGCTACTTGGAATTGGGATGACGCTCTGGCGACAGCTGCGTTCTTTACTCAAAAGTACAATCCAGAATCACCAACAAAGTACGGATACGCTTTGCCAGCAAAGAATCTTCTGTATAACACAATGATCTGGAATGACGTCCTTTGGGGACTTGGCGGTAATTGGCTAAAGAATGGTAAGCCAAACCTCAATACACCTTCAGGTAAGGCAGCAATTGATGTCTACAACACAATTTATACAAAGGGACTAACCTCACCTGATTCATCGCAATGGGAGTATGCAGAGACAAATGCTGCCCTCACTTCCGGCAATGCAGCTATGGCATTGCAGTGGAATGCTGCTTATTCAGAGTTGAGCACTACTGGTTCAACCAAGGATCAAATTGGAATCGCACCTCCTCCAGGAAAGGGTGGTCGTACACACGTACACGCTCTTGCTGTAGGACTAAACAAGTTCAGCAAGAATCAAGCTGCTTCTGCAAAGTGGATGGCTCATCTTGCAACTGTTCCTGCGATGAAGACTTATGCAACTGCAGGCGGAGTGCCTTCAATGCCTGAAATTCTTAAGGGCATGGTTGCAACGAATGCTTCATTCGCAAACATCATTGAGTACGCAGGAAAGTTCGGCTACTCAGAATCAGCAGGACCTCGTGAATTTGATATCTATGCAGCACTTGCAGAGGTATTGAGCCCAGCGTGGTCAGGCCAGAAGACATCGGCTGATGTGGCTGCGGCCGCAGATGCTGCAATACAAAAACTTCTGAAGTAGTTAGCTAGACCTTAAGGGGACAAAGAATCTAGTGGCTGGTTGCCCTAACCAGCCACTAGATTTCTTTTTGTGAAAGGGGATGCGAAATGAGCACCACCTTCAACCGTGAACGCAAGGTTGCTGGGTGGATTCTTTCTGCTCCATTACTGATTTTACTTGCTGGCCTGCTGATCTGGCCTATCTATTTAGGTTTTCAAACCTCTATCACACATGATGTTTTGAGCGAATTTGAAACATACCCTGTTGGTTTCGAAAACTATAGGAGCATTCTCTCTGAACCAAATTTCTGGAGTTCTATTCGTTTCACATTAATCTTTGCACTAACTGCAACAATTATTGAACTAATACTTGGTTTCACCCTAGCTCTTTTGTTTGATCGATATTTTCCAGGAAAGCGAATTCTCTTCTCACTTATGCTGGTGCCAATCATGATCGCGCCATCACTCATGGCAGTGATGTTCCGCTTGATACTCAATGAGAATATTGGCATCATCCCCGGACTACTTAATAAGATTGGGCTCTCTTATTCCATTTTTGATCAAAACAACGTCTTCACATCACTAATTATTTTAGATGTCATTGAATTTACCGCCTTCACATTTCTGCTTTCATATTCAGCATTACAAAATATGCCTCAAGAAATATATGAAGCCGCAGCGATAGACGGTGCAAGCAAGTCGCAAACACTATGGCGTGTGACTCTGCCAATTCTAAAGCCCGCTCTAGCAATTGTATTTCTTCTTAGAATTCTAGATTCCATTCGAACATTTGATTCCATATATATTTTGACAGGTGGAGGTCCAGGCACAACTACCCAAACTGTCGGAATATACATTTATAAGACTGCCTTTATTTACGGAGACTTTGGATTGGCCGCATCGGCTGCCATTGTCCTAGTTCTACTCCTTGCGCCTTTCATGCCTTCAATAATCAAGCAATTTAATCTTGGGGCTGGAGATTCAAAATGAAGAAGGGTTGGGGTACAACACTTTTGGCAACCTGTGTGGTCTTCATTTTCCTCGTACCTTTACTTGGAGCCTTCTACACATCTCTTAGGACTGATGAAGCGATTGCATCTGGCCCATTTGTTTGGGAGTTTGATTCTAATTTTGAGCATTACAAGAATGCCCTCGGTGCGGCAGGTTATGACTTTCCTAGCTTTTTCCGAAATAGTGTTGTGATCTCTTTGGGAACAGTTCTTCTAACAATTTTAGTGAGCTTCCCGGCCTCATATGCAATTGTCAGACTTGGGTTTGGCGGACCGTGGTTACTCAGGCTGGCACTTGCTCTTAGAATTACTCCCGCAATATTCTTTGTTATTCCTTTTTACAAGCTTTTTACTGCTTACCAATTGATCGACCATCCGCTTGCTCTTATTCTTGCAAACACCTTTATCAATATGACACTTGCTCTGCTAGTTTTCTCGGGGGCTATAAAGGAGATGCCTATAGAAATTGAAGAGGCAGCAGCTGTTGATGGGGCATCTATTTGGATGACATTACGAAGAATAGTCTTTCCATTGCTGGGGCCAGGAATGGCTGCCGTGGGAGTCCTTACATTTCTGTTCTCCTGGTCAGATTATTTGTTTGCCGTGGTTCTTACATCAAGCGAGGCAACACCGGTGACTGTTGGCGCAGCCAACTTTGTTACTTCATATGGTGTTCGCTGGGGAGATATCTCCGCTGCTGTCTGTCTTTCAGTGCTCCCACCGCTACTATTTGCAACAGCGGCACAAAAATTCTTGGTAAAGGGTTTATCGTCTGGGGCCGTTAAGGGGTAGTCATGCTCGTTGTAGATCTCGGCCAATCTGGATCTCGGATTAGGCACCTTGATGTGACTACGCAAACTATGCGCGGAAAACTAAATGGCGAAGGGGTTTTAGAGGCATTTGAAGCAATTTTCTCAGAGTTGCCCAAGATTTCCGTAGACCAAGTTGCGCTTTCGTGCACAGGCTTTAGTGGAGTTGTAACTGAACCTGAAAAGTACTTACAACTGTGTAATCGATTTTTTAATGCAAAAGAAGTAGCCGTAATAGATGACGGTCTTGCCGGCTTCATTGGCGCACTCAAAGGCAGCAATGGAGTTGTCTTATCTGTTGGTGGTGGTGTCGTGTCCGTAGGCGGACGTGAAGGAAAATTTGCGCATCGAGATGGACTAGGCAGCACTTTCGGCGATGAAGGTGGTGGCTTTTGGCTCGGAAAATTGGCGATAAGTAAGGCGTTGGGTATTCGCCAGGGGCGCGGCGATGACCAAGAAATGCTTGACTACTTTATCGATGAATGTACTGCTTTTGATCTACTTGCAGTGAAGAATACTGCTGAAGCATCAACCCTTGCAATCAGAACTGCTAAGAAAGTTTTAGATGCGGCAGATGCAGGTGTTTCAACAGCAACTGCGATTGTTGATGAAGGTGCTTTCCTGCTTGCACAAACAGTTGTTGCTACTTGGTATGGATGTGGTGGAACAAAGGCAGACTCACCAGAGATAGTTATTCAAGGTGGCCCTGCACGAAATACTACGTATTCGACAAAGATTGCATTAGAAATTAACGCCAAACTACCTCACGCAGTTGTTGTTGAATCATCTGGAGATAACCTTGATGGAGCAACCTGGATCGCAGAGAACATGCGCCAGGACGCGCCTCCCCTACTCCTTTGGGCTGCGCTTTAATTCAGTAATTGGATTCCACTCTTTAAGTGGTGTGCGAGTTTTCTTTGGGGAGAGCATCAAAGCTAGTAACACCCAAAAGGTTCCGATGTATCCCAGCAACATCCATGGCAAAACACGGCGTCCAAAAATATATGCACACAGCCCTGCAAAGAGTCCAAAGAACAGGTGCTTAAGATCAAATGCGAACATAGGTAAAGATTAACTGGTTTACAACAAAAATCTCCTCTCCCGCACAATTTCTGTGAAAGAGAGGAGATATATGTTGTAGCCCCGAAGGGATTCGAACCCTCGTAGCTGACTTGAGAAGCCAGAGTCCTAGGCCGCTAGACGACGGGGCCACGATCCCTTTTACGGGAAAGATTTCCTAGAACGATATTAAGTTGTATTTCTGTACTGCGCTGGGGTACCAGGACTCGAACCTAGACTTACTGAACCAGAATCAGCAGGGCTGCCAATTACCCCATACCCCAAGGTTTTTTAGGCCTTGTATTGCAAGTGCAAAGAATACCAGCGGATTTATAGTGCCAATCCCGCGTTGATACGCAGTAAACAGGCCTCTTTACCGAGTAATTCCATTGATTCAAATAGCGGCGGCGAAATCGTGCTGCCGGTGGTTGCAATGCGAAGTGCGGTAAATGCAATACGTGGCTTAAGTGCCATCTCTTCAATCAGAGATGCACGCAAGACCGCTTCGATGTTTTCGTGGTTCCACACAGAAACTGTCTCTAGCTCTTTGAGAGAGCGCTTTAAAATCGCCTTTGATCCCTCATCTGTAATCTTAGAAACAGATTCAGCATCTACGGCAAAACTCTTCGTGAACAAGAACTTGAGCATCTTTGGCACTTCATTGAGCATGATGATGCGCTCTTGAATAATGGGTAATGCCTTCTTTACCAACTCAATTTCAGCATCTGTGCCTGTAATGACATCGCCCCTTACTAGAAACGGCAGTGACCACTTCAAGAACTCATCTAAAGTCAGAGCGCGGATCTTGTCACCATTGATTGCTTCAAGCTTTTTCATATCAAAGCGTGCAGGTGATGAGTGAACCTTCTCCACTGTAAACATCTCAGTGAGCTGCTTCATGGTGATGTTTTCTACATCGTCTCCCGGTGACCAACCAAGCAGTGCAAGATAGTTACAAATTGCCTCTGGCAAGAAGCCCATCTCGCGATACCAAGCAATTGATACTTCGCCATTTCGCTTTGAAAGCTTTGCATTGTCTTGTCCCATAACAAAGGGAAGGTGGGCAAATACTGGGTAATCCTCAAGTGCAACACCCATGGCCTGATACACACGGATTTGACGTGGAGTTGATGAGAGTAAATCTTCTCCGCGCAATACGTGGGTTACCTTCATCAGAATGTCATCTACGGCAACAGCTAATGTGTAGAGAGGCGAGCCATCTGCTCGAACCAAAACAAAGTCTGGAACAAAGTTGTGATCAAAGGAAACATCCCCACGAATTAAATCGTTAAAAGTTGTACTGCCATCTGGCATACGCATGCGGACTACCGCTCCGCGACCTTGCCCCTTATAGGCTGCAATTTGATCAGCAGTGAGTTCTCGGCAATGTCCGTTATAGCCAGGTGCAACGTTGGCTTTGCGTTGTGCTTCTCTAACTGCTTCTAACTCATCTGGTGAGCAGTAGCAGTGATAAGCATCTTTTTGATCTAGAAACTTTTGTGCCCATGTTGCATAAATATCTAAGCGTTGTGATTGCAGGTAGGGACCGTTGTCGCCACCAACTTCTGGACCCTCATCCCAATCAAGCCCAAGCCATTTAAGAGTATCTATAGCTGCATTGATGTACTCATCTGTAACGCGGGTGGTATCCGTATCTTCAATACGAAAGAGGAAGGTGCCACCTGTGTGACGGGCATAGGCCCAATCAAAAAGTGCTGTGCGGATGTTTCCAACGTGTAGATCCCCTGTTGGAGATGGCGCGAAGCGAACCTTTACCTTATTGGCCATTACCGTGCACTCAACTTGTTAGTGAGTTCGCCAAGTCCTTCAATAGCCATAGTTGCCTTTTCGCCCGCAACCATTGGGCCAATACCTGCCGGTGTACCGGTCAAGATGATGTCACCAGGTAGCAACGTCATAACACGTGAAACAAAGTTAATAACTGTTGGCACATCAAAGATCATGTCGCTGATCTGGGCTGATTGCTTAACTTCTCCTGCAATGGTTGCTGTGATCTTTTGTGTGCCAGGAACAAAATCAGTATCAATCCATGGGCCAATTGGGCAAAAAGTGTCAAAGCCCTTTGCGCGGGTCCACTGTCCATCTTTCTTCTGCAAATCACGAGCGGTCACATCATTTGCGATTGTGTATCCAAAGATCACATCATTGACCCGCTCTTTTGGAACATCTTTGCAAATACGACCAATCACAATTGCAAGCTCTGCTTCATGATCCACGCGCTCTGACATCTCTGGCCAAACGATCGTGTCGTTCGGACCGATGACAGATGTGTTTGGCTTTAAGAAAATAATTGGTTCTTCAGGTACTACCCCACCCATTTCGGCGGCGTGATCGGCATAGTTCTTACCCACACACACAACCTTTGAACGAGGAATAATTGGTGCAAGCAAACGAACCTTGTTCAGCGGAATTGTTGCAGCTGTCTTTTGGATTCCGGAGTAGATCGGATCACCGCTGATGATGCTGATCAGGCCATCATCTTCTAGGACACCAAATAACGGGTCTTGGCCTAAGCCAGCATCTGGGCCTGGGGTGAATCGAACGATACGCATGAGCGCATTCTATCGTTACTCAGCGTCCTCAATCTCTTCAACAAGGCGCTCGACTAGAACAGATGAAATTCTACGACGACGGCCCTGTGGACGCTCTGATGTGATTGAGAAGCCATGCCATGAAATTGTCGATCCAGCAATTGGAACACGGCCAAGTTTTTGCGCCATTAATCCACCAATACTGTCAATGCCTTCAAACTCTTCTTTTTCAATCTCAATCTTTAATACATCAGCTAAATCTTCAATATGCAGCGATGCCTTTGCACGGCCCTTATCTGCTCCTAACCACTCAAACTCTTCTTCGCCATCATCAAACTCATCTTCGATTTCGCCCACAATTTCTTCGATAATGTCTTCAATAGTGATAATTCCAGCTGTTCCACCATATTCATCAACAACAATTGCAAGGTGAATCTGGTTCTTTTGCATCTCCTTGAGCAGATCATCAGCCATCTTGATTTCAGGAACAAAGTTGGCAGGACGCATGTGCTTTTCAATTGTCTCGGTGTGCTCAGACTCGTGGTGATCAAGGGCCCGCTTTGCTAAGTCTTTCACGTAAACAATTCCGACAATGTTGTCGATGTCATCGCCAATAACCGGGATGCGGGAGTATCCACTTCGAAGTGCCAGCGATAACCCTTGGCGCAGACTCTTATCCTTTTCCACCCAGACCATGTCGGTGCGGGGAACCATTAATTCACGAACCAAGGTGTCACCTAGTTCAAAGACAGAGTGAATCATCTCGTGCTCACCAGATTCCACGAGACCACGCTCGTGTGCTTGATCTACTAAGTCTCTCAGTTCAGCCTCTGATGTGAAGGGGCCTGATCTAAATCCCTTACCTGGTGTTAGCGCATTACCAACAGCGATGAGAAGCTTTGTAACAGGACCCAGCAAGAGCGCTAATCCGTAAGCAACGATAATTCCGTATCTGGCGTATTTGTGTGGTTGCTGCTTACCCAATGTGCGAGGGCCAACGCCAACAACTACATATGAGAGCACAACCATAATGGCAACTGTTAGCGCCATTGCTTGAGCACTTGAATAATTGCGCAGCAAGATAACTGCCAATAAAACAGTTGCAGTGAACTCGCAGAGCTTGCGGACCAGCAAAATCACATTGAGGTATCGGGCAGGTTGGGCGGTGTATTTGCGCAGCAAAGCCGTGCCGCGCTTGCCCTCAATCTCTTCAATGACCACACGCGAAATAGAGGTCAGTGCAGATTCAGATGCAGCTAGAAAGCCTGCAAAGACAAGCAAGGCAATAATGCTGATGATTGCTATGGGGCTCATAAACCTTTCTGCCAATCTCTTACTATTTTCTCTTGCAAATCAAACATGACTTTTTCTTCCGTCTTATCTGCATGGTCGTAACCAATGATGTGGAGCAAGCCATGCACCGCCAAAATATATATCTCATGTTCTATGGAATGTCCCTGTGCTTTTGCTTGTTCTGCTGCAACTACCGGACTAATAACAATATCGCCCAGTGTTACAGCCTCTCCTGGAGTCTCTGGCATGTCCATAGGAAATGAAAGAACATCTGTAGTGCCGGGTTCATCCATCCACTTGATGTGTAGCTCAGTCATGTAATCATCATCTACAAATGAGACATTTACTTCACACTCAGGATTTAGCTCAAGTTCTAGCAGGGCAAAGGTGAGTAGGGAGTTTATTTCAGTGGCTGGAACTAATTGCCCTGAAGTGTTTGTTACTTCAATTGTCATTGTTGGCGAATGTGTCGCAATTCTTGGCGCGCAACATCAAACTTGTCATATGCCTTAACAATGTCACCGATTAGGCGGTGGCGAACAACATCCTCTGCTGTTAATTCAAGGAAGGCAATGTCATCGATTTCTTTCAAGATATCTCTAACGATCTTTAATCCAGAATTCTGTCCGTTAGGCAGATCAATCTGAGTCACATCTCCTGTGACAACCATCTTTGAGCCAAAGCCAAGTCGTGTTAAAAACATCTTCATCTGTTCAGGTGTGGTGTTTTGAGCCTCATCCAAGATGATGAATGCATCATTTAATGTGCGACCACGCATATATGCCAATGGAGCAACTTCAATAATGCCTGATTGCATTAAGCGTGGGATTGAATCAATATCGATCATGTCATGCAACGCATCAAATAATGGACGCAGGTAAGGATCAATTTTTTCACTCAGCGTTCCAGGCAAGAAACCTAGACTTTCACCAGCTTCAACTGCTGGGCGGGTTAAGACAATTTTGTTTACTTTCTTGGCTTGTAATGCTGCAACAGCCATAGCCATTGCAAGGTATGTCTTACCGGTTCCGGCTGGGCCAATACCAAAGGTAATTGTGTGATCTTCAATTGCATCAACGTAACGCTTTTGATTAGCAGTCTTCGGACGGATTGTGCGGCCACGATTGCTCACAATGTTGAGCGACATAACCTCTGCAGGATGATCAACAGGCTCGTGCTCCAACATTTCGATTGCGCGGTTGACCGCGTCCACATTCAAGAGATTTCCGCTGCGAATCACAACCATCATCTCGTTGAACAAGTTTTCTAGACGTGCGCAATCAATGTGAGGTCCACGCAAAGTAATCTCATTGCCGCGCACCGTGATGTTTACAGATGGAAATGCAGCTTCAATAACTCTTAAATTGTCATCATGCGGACCCACAACAGCAACCATTGAAATGGCGTTAGGTACGGTGATCAGCGTTCGCTCCATATAAGGGTAAATCTATCTTTAACCGGGCGGCCATGTCATGGCTCGCCCACCCAGAAGATGGAGGTGAGCGTGGAAAACACTCTGACCTGCCTCTTCTCCGGTGTTAAAAACAGTTCTGTAGCCGTTGAGACCACGCTCTTTTGCAATCTGATCGGCAGCCAGGAAAAGGTCTGCAGTAATCGTTGCGCTATTGCGGGCAATGCCTGCAGCATTTTCTGTGTGCAAGGTTGGAACAAGCAACACATGTGTTGGTGCTTGAGGGTTTAAGTCATTAAAGGCAACAACGTTTTCATTGCGCAACACAATATCTGCTGGGATCTCTCCCTCAATTATTTTGCAAAAGATGCAGTTGGGATCTAAGGCCACGTAATTACCATACCTTTAAAAGCGCAGAGACAGCTGAAACTGCGGCAATACCAGCATGTGCCGAACGCAAAATTGGGCGACCCATGAGGGCAACCTTGGCACCAGCTTCTGTAAATGCGGCAATCTCTTCATCAGTTAAACCACCCTCTGGCCCGATGATGATTAACAAATGCTCAACGTTGTGAGATGAAACTTGATCAGACAACTTCGCTGTTGCGCTTTCATGAA
>CANLAC010000005.1 GCA_947488645.1 Actinomycetota bacterium
TGGTCGCAACGCTCTAGCTGCAATATCAACACATTCCCATGGAGCCAACATATCTAGAACTACTCGATCATATTCAGAATCAAAATCTTGATCCTGTAAATCACCAACTACCAAGCTCCAGTTTGCTGGCGCTGCTTCAAAATATGCATCCACATTAGATCGCGCATTCTCAGCAAAGTCTGCTCTTCGTTCAACAGAGTGTACTTTTCCGGTTGGACCTGTTGCGCGCAGAAGTGAAATCGTCAAAGCACCACTACCAACTCCGGCTTCAAGGACTCGCGATCCTGGATAGATGTCTGCAACTCCGATAATCATCGCGGCATCTTTTGGATACACAATCGTTGCTCCCCGAGGCATCGTTAAAACGTAATCAGCCAACAAAGGTTTAAAAGCAGTAAATTTCAATCCCGCAGTCGTACTGACAACTGAACCTTCTGGCATGCCGATGAGGTCATCATGGTTAATCCAACCCTTATGGGTGTGCCATTCTTTTCCAGGCGTGATCGTGAAGCTGTAGAGCTTTCCCTTTGGATCGGTCAATTGAATGCGATCGCCGGCTCCGAAATACCCAAGATTAGACACGAGAGCATCTTAGGCGAAATTAATCGCGTAAGTACGAGTATCTTCAGCCAGGTGAGTGATGAACAGTCTTTGCGTCTATCGCCAAGTGCGGTCAGTGAGTATGAGAACTGCCCACAGCAATATAAGTACCGCAAGATCGACAAGTTGCCTGAGCCACCTTCGCTAGATGCCGAACGTGGAACTTTGGTACACACAGTTCTTCAGGATCTTTTCGAAATTCCAGCAGCAGGGCGAACTGTCGAATCTGCCATTGAACTACTGCCCTCTCGCTGGAGTGCTCAGTTGGCAAATAAGCCAGCCCTTCTTGAAATGGTGACAAATGAAAAGGAGTGGTTGGACCGAGCTTCAGCTCTTGTGAAAACTTACTTCGCTTTGGAAAATCCAACGACATTTGAAGCAACGCATCGAGAAATGCATCTGGAAAATGACTTCGATACAAATGTTTATCTGCATGGTTATGTAGATCGCCTAGATGTGGCACCAACTGGTGAAGTCAGAATTGTTGATTACAAAACAGGTAAAGCCCCAAAGCCTGGATGGGAAGAGAAGGCCCTGTTCCAACTTCGAGTTTATGCACTTCTTTACTGGAAAAATAATGGAGTACTCCCCCGTCTCCTCCAACTGATTTACTTAGGCGACGGGAAACTTGTCAAAAGCAACCCGACTATGGCTGAACTTGAAGCGACTGAGAAAGTGCTGCGTCGAGTGGCTAAAGACATCTTTATCTCAATTGAAAAAGAGTATTGGCCACCGAAAACTTCGCGTTTGTGCGACTGGTGTTACTTCAAGAGTATTTGCCCTGCACACAACGACTAAATAGCAGCTGAGAAATCTAAGTTTAGTTCTGTTAGTTTAGAAAAAGATAACTGCTGTAAAGACTTAATCACTCGAACTCGCTCAGATTCCTTGATTGAGACAAGATGTGGCACACCGATTAAATACGCTCCACTTGCTATTGCCGCATTCATGCCAGTTAGAGAATCTTCAAATACAAGACAATTGGTGATATTTGATCCGCTCATGTGTGCAGCCTTGAGATAAGCCTCCGGATCTGGCTTTGTCTTTGTAACATCATCTGCACTAATTGAAAATGGAAATAGGTCATGTCCTAAGTTGTCTAATACCGCATCAACGATGTTTCTTGGGCTTGCCGAGACTAGAGCGGTTTTAACCCCTTGAGATTGCAGCTCTCGAACCAACTCCACGGCACCGGGCATAGTCGGTGTATTTCCACGCATTCTGGCTACCTGTGTATCAATCAAAGTTTGAGTGAAGTACTCCGGAGAATTTTGTTGGCCACACTTATCAAACATGTATTGGCCAACTTTTGAAAGTGGACCACCTAAGCAGGCGATCTGATCAACCTCTAGCCACGTATATCCAAAAGGCATAGTGACTTCGATTTCAGATAAGAACCACTCTGGTTCAGAATCGACCATGAGGCCATCCATGTCAAAGAAAACAGCCTCGAAAAAGTTACTCATTCAAACTACTAGTTAGCGTTGAAATATTTTGCTTCAGGATGATGAACAATGATCGCAGAGGTTGATTGTTCTGGATGGAGTTGGAACTCTTCAGATAGCTCAACACCAATTCGAGCAGGATCTAGGAGTTCACAGAGCTGAACCTGTTGTTCTAGATCTGGACACGCTGGATAGCCAAATGAGTAACGAGATCCTCGATACCCCTGATCCAGAATTCCTTGGAGATCTGATGAATCCTCCGACTTAACCTGGAGTTCCTCTCTCATACGTGCATGCCAATGTTCAGCAAGAGCTTCAGTTAGTTGGACCGAAAGTCCGTGCAACTCCAAATACTCACGATAATTATTTGCTGCAAACAACTTGGCCGCTGCTTCACTGACGGTTGAGCCCATCGTTACGACATGGAATGCCACAACATCGGTTTTTCCTGATTCTTTAGAGGCAAAGAAGTCACTGATGCAAAGGCGACGATCTCGGCTCTGACGTGGGAATGCGAAGCGAACTCGTTCTTTGCCTTTGTTATCACCCTCGTGATGGAGAATAACTAAATCATTTCCATCGCTATAGCAAGGGAAATATCCATACACGACTGCGGCGTTTAACCAACCCTTAGATTGAACCTCATTGATCAGAGCACGAAGGCGCGGACGACCTTCTTCTTCGACCATCGTTTCGTACTCCCCGCGGTTTCCTTTAAGTCCCCACTGTCCAACAAAGAGTGCGCGCTCATCAAGCATTCCAGCGTAATCAGATAGTTGAATTCCCTTAATTACTCGTGAACCAAAAAATGGCGGATTGGGAATTGAATTATCGGAAGCCACATCGCTTCGACGGGTGTCAACTGGAGCTTCTTCTGTCTTAATTCTTGTATTAGCAACACGACGCTCTCGAAGTGCTGGCAAGGCCGCACCTTCATCTCCGCGCTTAACCGCCATAATCGAATCCATGAGACGCAATCCTTCAAAGGCATCTCGGGCGTAACGGACTTCACCTGGGAACATCGATGCAAGATCTTGTTCTACGTATGCGCGTGTAAGTGCTGCTCCGCCTAATACGATCGGCCAACGCTGATCCAAACCACGAGCTGTTAACTCTTGCAGGTTTTCTTTCATGATGACAGTTGATTTAACAAGTAGACCGCTCATACCAATTGCATCAGCATTGCTATCTGTGGCACCATCAATGATTTGATTGATCGTCTGTTTAATTCCAATGTTGACGACCCGATAGCCGTTGTTGGTCAAGATGATATCGACAAGGTTCTTGCCAATGTCGTGAACATCACCACGAACAGTAGCCAAGAGCATTGTGCCGCGACCAGCATCACCAGTTTTTTCCATGAATGGTTCAAGCATCGCAACAGCCGTTTTCATCACTTCAGCACTTTGTAGAACGAATGGCAATTGCATTTCACCCTTACCGAAGAGCTCCCCCACAACCTTCATTCCCTCAAGTAGGTGCGAGTTAATAATCTCAAGCGGTGGTGTGCCTTTAGCCATAGCGGCTTTGAGATCTTCCTCTAAGCCAACTTTTTCACCATCGATGATTCGGCGTTGCAATCTGTCAAATAAAGGCAACGCAGCAAGTGCTTCAGCACGAGCATTTTTACTAGTTGCGAGCTCAACGCCATCAAACATCTGCAAGAACTCTTGAAGCGGATCATAGGTGCACTCATCACCATCAAAAACTCTGCGATCATAAACAAGATCTAAGGCGACCTGTTTCTGTCGATCATCTATGCGGGCCATTGGTGTGATCTTTGATGGGTGAACAATGGCTGAATCAAGACCTGCCTGCACGCATTCATGCAAGAAAACTGAGTTAAGTACAACGCGGGCGGCTGGGTTCAAACCGAATGAAACGTTACTCACACCAAGAGTTGTCTGCACCTCTGGGAATTCAATTTTGAGCCTCTTTATAGCCTCAATAGTTTCTATTCCATCTTTGCGTGTTTCTTCTTGACCTGTTGCAATTGGAAAGGTGAGGCAGTCGATCAAGATATCGCCAACATTCATGCTCCAGTTGTCATGTAAATCATGAATTAAACGGCGTGCAATGCGCAATTTCCATTCTGCATCTCGCGCCTGACCTTCTTCATCAATAGTAAGAGCAACAACACTTGCTCCGTGCTCTTTTACCAAAGGCATAATCTTTGCAAACCTAGAAGTTGGACCATCTCCATCTTCGTAGTTGACGGAGTTAATTACGCATCGACCACCAAGATGCTCCAAGCCTGCTTTTATAACAGCCGGTTCAGTTGAATCCAGAACGATTGGTAATGTACTTGCTGTTGCAAAACGAGATGCGATCTGGCTCATGTCTGCCGCGCCATCTCGACCCACATAATCGACAGATAGATCCAACATATGCGCGCCATCTCGAATTTGGTCACGTGCGATTTCTACGCACTTCTCCCAATCTTCTGCTAGCAGTGCATCACGAAATGCGCGTGAACCATTGGCATTGGTTCGCTCTCCGATTGCAAGATAAGTTTGATCTTGTCTGAAGGGAACGTATTGATAAAGAGATGAAGCACCAGGATCTAGTGCTGGAGTGCGCTCTGAAATCTTTCGCTTGCTCAGCTTTGCAACTACTGATGCTAAGTGCGCTGGTGTTGTTCCACAGCACCCACCTACTAATGAGATTCCGTATTCAGTTACAAATCCATCGAGTGCGGTTGCTAGCTCTTCGGGATTCAATGGATAAGTGGCGCCGTTGGGACCAAGTTGTGGCAATCCAGCGTTAGGCATTACCGATATTCCAATGTTTGCATTCTTACTTAGGTAGCGAAGATGTTCAGACATCTCAGTAGGCCCAGTTGCACAATTCAGACCAATTAAATCGATTCCCATAGGTTCAAGTGCGTTCAGAGCGGCTCCGATCTCCGAGCCCATCAACATTGTTCCCGTTGTTTCAACTGTTACTTGCGCAATCAATACGATGTCGTGAGCAGCCTCAGTAATGGCTTCGCGGCAACCATTTACCGCGGCTTTTACCTGCAATAAGTCTTGTGATGTTTCGACAAGTAATGCGTCACAGCCTGAATCTGCCAAACCCTTAGCGGCGGTGAAGTAAGCAAGTTTGAGATTGTCATATGTTGTGTGACCTAGACTTGGTAATTTCGTTCCTGGCCCAAGTGAACCCAATACAAAGCGTGGTTTGTCAGGTGTTGAAAAAGCATCAGCAGCTTCTCGGGCGATCTTTCCACCTGCAAATGCAAGCTCGTAAATTCGATCTTCAATTCCATAATCGGCCAAGTTGGACCAATTAGCACCGAAAGTATTTGTCTCAATGGCATCAACACCTGCGGCCAAATACTCGTCATGGACTGAACGAACAATGTCTGGGCGACTAACGTTGAGAATCTCATTACAGCCCTCGTGATTTTGGAAATCTACAAGGGATGGATTTGCCGCCTGAAGCATCGTTCCCATAGCCCCATCAGCGATAACTACCCGCTCAGAAAGGGTACGCCGCAGCAATCCATCAGCTTTTTTCGGCGTGTTCATCTGACGAAGGTTACCGTAAGGTTGCTTTCGTGGAGATTCATAACATACCGCTGCTGCGCGACCCAGTGATGATCATCGCATTCACTGGCTGGAATGATGCTGCCGAAGGCGCATCCGGTGCCCTAGAGCACTTGTTATCGGCCTGGCGAGAAAAAGATGATGATGTCGTTCCACAACTAATTGCCGATGTCGAAGCTGAAGAGTTCTATGACTTTCAAGTTAACAGACCACAGGTGTCTATAGATGATTCATCTATTAGAAGTATTACATGGCCAGGAACACAAGTTTTTGGATTAGCCATTCCGTCTATGAAGCGCGATCTGGTAATAGTTACAGGTGTTGAACCATCGATGCGTTGGAAGCGATTCACATCTGACCTGCTAGATCTAGCTGATGATCTAGAAGTTTCTCTAGTTGTCACTCTTGGTTCCTTACTCGCAGATTCTCCGCACACTCGCCCGATAACTGTCACAGGCACTGCTTCACATCCAAATATCGCAGATCGATTAGGAGTCTCAATTTCAAAGTATGAAGGTCCAACTGGAATTCTTGGAATCATCCAAGATGGTTGCATGAGACGCGGCATCGATGCGATTTCACTATGGGCAGCGGTTCCTCATTACGCGTCAAACTCCCCCTCACCAAAAGCGTCGTTAGCGCTCATTAATTCACTGGAAGACTTTCTCGACATCTCGATTCCATTGGGATCATTGCAAATTGAATCTGACGAATGGGAAAAGTCTGTAGATGAATTGGCCGCAGAAGATACCGATGTGGCTGATTATGTAAAGGCATTGGAAGAGAGTAAGGATGCTGCAGAACTCCCAGATATCTCTGGAGATTTAATCGCTAAGGAGTTTGAAAGATACTTGCGACGACAAAGCGAGGATTAAAGTTTAATTCCTAGTAAGGCATCTAGAGCCCGGACTAAGGACTGTGCGTCTCCGCCAGTATCACCTGATTGCGTTCGCTCCACCCATGTATTCAAAACGGAAATAACACCCTTTGTATTTAAGTCATCAGATAGTGCATCTACAATTTTTTCAATCAGATCGCTAGTGGGTGCAACATCATCTTGAGCCAAGCAAGAGCGCAATGCGATGAGTTCACTTTCGGCAGCGACTAGCAGTTCATCAGTCCACATTCGATCTTGACGATAGTGATCTTTCATTAACGCCCAGCGAATCGCCATTGGATCTCTACCAGCTGCTACTAACTTTGATACAAAAACTAGATTGCCCTTGCTCTTACTCATCTTCTCGCCATCTAAGCCAATCATTCCGGCGTGAACATATGTACTTGCTAAAGGTTTGCCTGCAAGCATCTGGGCTTGCGCAGCGCACATTTCATGATGCGGAAAAATCAAATCTGATCCACCACCTTGTATGTCAATGAGTGCGTCCTCACTTGGTGAAGGTTCAAGATACTTAATTGCAATTGCAGTGCACTCAATATGCCAACCAGGCCGACCAGTACCAAAAGGTGATGGCCAACCAGGTTCATTCGGGCGCTGAGACATCCACACTAAGCAATCGAGAGGATCATTCTTTCCAACTCGAGTTGGGTCTCCTCCACGTTCTGCAAATATTTCCATCATCTTTTCCTGAGAAAGATGTGAACGCTGACCAAATTGGACATCAGCATGAACCTTGAAATACAGATCGTGCTCGACTGAATAGATACTGTCTTTAGAAGAAAGATTTTCGATTGCATCTGTAACTAGAGGAATAGCGTCAACCGCGCCTATGTAGTGTGCTGGTGGTATCACTCGAAGATTGATCATGTCGCTTCGGAAAAGATCTATTTGTTGGTGCGCTAAGTCGGTCCAGTCCACGCCATCACGGTTGGCTCGTTCCAATAGTGGATCATCAATATCAGTAATATTTTGAACGTAACGGACCTCTGAACCACTGGCCGTGAGGTAGCGATTGATTAAATCAAAAGTTAAATACGTAGCAGCGTGACCAAGGTGAGTGGCATCGTATGGCGTAATCCCGCAGACATACATGCGATACAACTGCTTACGCCTTATAGATTCTTTCTTACCTGAAGCCGAATTGGTCAGATTCAATGCGGGAAAACTTATGGAGGAATCGATAGATGGGGTTTCAACCTCGTTCCACGATTTCATGTCTCTATCGTAATCCTAAATTAAAAAGCTGGCCACGGGACAGCGGGCCAGTCCGGATTAGGTAATGGAAAAGTCCCAGAGGTTAAAAGATCTGCAACTCTGCGGGCAGTTTCTTGAATCTCTACCTCAGTGAGGAGTGGTGCAAGAAGTCGTCCCAATTCACCTGCAAGCGATGACTGTGCTTTCCTAAGTAAAGTGAACTCCTCTTCCGTGAAGGGTTCATTAGCCCACTGCCACAAAACGGTTCGCAATTTATCGTCGGAATGAAATGTGACTCCATGATCGCATCCAAATAAAGTTTGCCCATCAAGTGGTAAGAGGTGGCCTATTTTTCGATCGGTGTTGTTGATGATTGCATCAAATAGCGCCATGGATCGCAATTTTGGATGATCGGTTGAAAAAAACTTTCCAAGATCAATACTCTCATCGATGTCTACCCACTGTTGAACCATGCCAAAGCCGTATGGTCCATCACGCAAAATAGTCAGAGGAACTAAGTCAAAACCCAGATGATCACTTACTAAAAAGGCTGCATACTCACGGTGAGCTAGGCACCCATCTGAAAAATCCCACAGTGGGCGTTCACCGGCAATTGGTTTGTATATACAAATAATCGATTGATCTTCAAGAGTTGCTGTTGCGTAAAGGGTTGCATTTGATGCATCCACCAAGCGACCTGTTACGTGTAGCTCCCCTTTGGTTAGTGTCAGCAAACTATCTTCGGTAACCATTAGCCCTCGGACATAAGTGACCCCGAGGGTCTATTGGGATTCCGCAGAAGGGGCATGGCAATCTCCCTGCATTTACTACAGCTTTTGATCGTATGCAAAACGCTGCAGCCATGGCTAATGAGATATTGATTTCAACTACTTCTCCTTCAGAGTCGTCCTCATCATCTTCGAGCTCAAACAGCTCTACACATATCAATTTACTCTCGTCATCCCACGCCAATGACATCGCACCGATTTGAAATTCGGCATCTATCGGAGATTCTAAAGAAGCGTCATCTGTAGGTAACTTGTCGATCATCATCAATGGATTTGATTTACGTATTTCAGCGATCATTACTTCTAGACGAGAAGACATCGCCTGAACTTGCGCCTTTTCAACAGCTACTGAAAACAGTCGAGAAGATGTTCGAATCTGCAAATAGAAAGCCCGCTCCCCCGGCTCGCCTACTGTTCCGGCTACAAAGCGCTCTGGTGTGGTGAACTCATGTCTCATCGCCCAGATCCGCCGCCTAATAAATTTTTCGCTCTCTTTGGAGCAACGAGAAGCTCTGTTACTACCGAACGGGAATCATTGAGTAGCAGAACGCGAGGTTTTGTTGTTGAGAAATCCAAAATCGAAATCGACGCTGGATCGATCACGATTCTTTGAAATTCATCCAGATGCATACCAAGGGCCGAAGCAACTATGGACTTTATGACATCTCCGTGACTAACTATCACAGCAGCACCCTTTGCCTTCGTCGAGACTGCTTCGTGTACTGAGGTCATTGCGCGAGATTGCATCTGCGCTATTCCCTCTCCTTTAGGGAAATACATGCGACTAGGAGCTTCTTGAACCGTCTTCCATAGTTTGTTCTTGCTTAAGACTGCTAACTTCTTACCGCTCCACGACCCATAATCAACCTCGGTAAGTTCCTGATCGATTACGGGTTCGAATCTAGGATTGTTTGGCAACACAATGGAGTTGATCCACGGTGAAATAGTCTCAAAGCATCGCTCCATAGGACTGATTCGTAGATTTGATACTGGGAAGTTTCCTAAACGCACCACTAAATGCTCTGATTGTTCTAGTCCTTTATCTGACAGATGCACATTAGGTAAGCGCCCAGAAAGTATTCCGGCAGCATTGGCTTCAGAATGTGCATGTCTAATCAAAACCAATCGCATGAAACAAAGGCTATCGCAGCTTTTCACTCTTGCTATTGCTAAGGTCGGCCCATGGAAATGCGCAGAGCGGGCACTAGCGGACTAACCCTTTCGCGCTTAGGTCTTGGCACCATGACGTGGGGCCGAGATACCGATGAAATCGAGGCTGCTGATCAGTGTCGTGCTTTCCTAGATGCTGGTGGTAATTTCATTGACACAGCTTCCACCTATGGTGATGGAGATAGTGAACGTGTTATCGGTGGCCTAGTTGGCAGTTTATTCAATCGCGATGAGGTAATAATCGCCACAAAGGCAGGAATCGGATTTTCGGATGGTGTTCGCCGAATAGATGCTTCTAGACATTCGTTGATCGCAGAACTTGATCGCTCACTATCGCGGCTTGGCTCCGATTTTGTAGATATCTGGCAAATACATGCTTGGGACGATGCAACTCCACTAGATGACACCTTATCCGCACTTGATTATGCCTACACAACAGGACGGGCCCGTTACGTCGGAATAAGTAATTACTCTGGTTGGCAGATCGCTCGAGCCGCAACCAAGCAACAATCTAATTCTATGAAGGCACCTCTTACAACAACTCAGAATGAATACTCATTACTCAATAGAGAAGTCGAAATAGAAGTTTTAGATGCAGCGCAGGAATGCGGTGTTGGCTTTCTGGCTTGGGCGCCATTAGCAAGAGGCGTGTTGACAGGTAAGTATCGAAAAGGTGTGCCGAGTGATTCGCGAGGCGCTGCTCCACATTTTGCAAAACACATAGAACCTTATCTAGACAACCGATCCTCCCGAATCGTCGAGGCAGTAGCAGTGGCGGCTGAAGGTTTGGGTTATTCACCCTTGGAAGTTGCACTGGCTTGGGTAAGAGATGCACCTGGTGTGACTACTTCTCTCATTGGTGCACGGACCGGTGCGCAACTTCGAGGCGTACTTAAGAGTGAAGAGATCTCATTGCCAGACATCGTCCGCAACGCTCTCAACGATGTGAGCGCTTAAGCGTTTTCTAGAAAGTCTTTTAGAACGCGTGCGCCAAAGGTAAGACCTTCAATTGGTACACGTTCGTCCACACCATGGAACATAGCCGCAAAGTCAAAGTCTGCATCTAGCTTTAGCGGTGAGAATCCGTAACCAATGATTCCTAGATCAGCCAGGGCTTTATTGTCTGTTCCCCCGCTCATCACATAAGGAACTGGGATTGCAACAGCATCTTCCTTGATAAGTGCATTGCACATTGCCTCTACAAGATCTCCCTCGAAAGGTACTTCTAGTGCCTTATCCCGAGTGATGGTTTCAACTCTTACATGCTCGCCAATAATTGACTTAATTGTTTCGTTGAGTTCGTCTTCAAAACCAGGAATGAAGCGGCCGTCAATAACAGCACTAGCCGAACCAGGAATTACATTTGCTTTATATCCGGCTTCCAACATCGTTGGGTTAGCAGTGTTCTGAAGAGTTGCACCGATCATTCTGGCGGCAAACCCAATTTCCTTTAGTAGAGGTCGTAAATCATCCTCGTTGTATGGCTTGCCAGTCTCATCAGCGATTCGCTTGAAAAAAGCTTTCACAGTCTTGCTGTAGCGCTGTGGCCATTGGAATTGACCGATCTTTGCAACTGCTTCAGCCAAACGAGTAACTGCGTTTTCATCGTTCATCATGGAGCCATGTGCGGCACGACCATCGGCCGTTAGTTTCATCCAGTGGATTCCCTTTTCCGCAGTTTCAATGAGATACAAGCGCTTTCCACCTGCAACTGTTACAGAAAATCCACCCACCTCTGAAACGGCTTCTGTGCATCCGGCGAAAACTTCTGGGTGTTTTTTAACCATGTAATGAGAACCAAAATTACTTCCGGCTTCTTCATCTGCGAAGAAAGCCAAAACAATGTCGCGCTCTGGAACATAACCGGTTCGAGCCCAATCGCGAACCGTTGCGATGATCATCGCATCCATATTCTTCATGTCTACTGCGCCACGACCCCAGATGAAACCATCTTTTATTTCAGCAGAGAATGGATCGACAGACCAATCAGCAGCGTTTACTGGGACGACATCTAAGTGACCGTGAACAACCAAACCAGGACGATTTGGATTTGAACCCTTTATACGAGCAATCACGTTGCAACGACCTGGAGCTGATTCATACGTTTGCGAAACAATGCCAACTTCACTCAATAACTTAACAACATGGGCCGCAACATCTTTCTCATCGCCTTTTCCTTCGCCGTAATTAACGCTAGGGATTCTGATTAACTCTTGGCAAATACGGATGGCTTCAAGTTCTAGTTCTGAGTGTGTCGCTGTGGTCATTTCGCTATTCTCTCACCCAATTGCTATTCTTTCCGAACACTTAGTCCGGGTGGCGGAATTGGCAGACGCGCTAGCTTGAGGTGTTAGTTCCCGCAAGGGATTAGGGGTTCAAGTCCCCTCTCGGACACATGAATATTGATGACGCCTTGTTGCTCATCCGTGAAATCCCTGATTACCCAAAACCGGGAATCAGATTTCAGGACATCACTCCACTTTTGGCACATGGTGAAGCATTTATTGCCACTACCGAAAAGTTTGCAAGTTATGCAGATTCTTCAACTCTTGTTGCAGGAATCGAAGCACGAGGATTCATATTCGCTTCAGCGGTAGCCAATCAATTACACAGTGGTTTCATACCTATTCGAAAAGCAGGAAAACTTCCGCACCTCACAATTTCAGAGTCCTACGGACTTGAATATGGCGTTGATACCTTAGAAGTACACGTTGATGCGGTGCGAAAAGGGGCGAAGGTTTTATTAATTGACGACGTGCTTGCTACGGGTGGAACCATCGGAGCCGCAATCGAGTTAATGCATAGACTCGGGGCCCAAGTTACCCACGTCTTAGCTTTGATCGAGATTGAAGGACTACCCGGAAGGGCAAGACTTGCGGAGAAATATCCAAATATTCCTGTCACATCCTTGGTAGTTTCCTAGAGGTGCGCATACTTCAAATTCAAGGACTTAGAGCGTTAGCTGCTCTCCTTGTAACAATCTTTCATGCCAGGTTACTGCCGGGTGGTTTTATTGGCGTTGATATTTTTTATGTGATCTCTGGATACTTGATAACAGGTCTCATTCTGCGCGAGATAGAAAATACAGGCAGATTAGATCTGCAAACCTTTTACCAGCGACGCATAAAGCGACTACTTCCTACCTCAGTTTTTGTACTGTTTGTAACGGCGATAGTTGGACTGTTCGTACTTCCAGTTATTACGCGTGATGCTTTAGGACGAGATCTTTTCGCAGCTGCCGCCTATATCTCGAACTATCTATTTGCCTGGTGGGAGAATGATTATCAGAACCTGGATGCAACCCCATCTCCCTTTATCCACTACTGGTCACTAGCTGTAGAAGAACAGTTCTACGTTATTTGGCCAATATTTATTCTCTTTCTCTCGCGCTATGGAAAGCGTGCAATCTTTCGTGGGATAGCGGTAACAACATTTCTCTCATTACTTCTCTCGATCTACCAAACTCAAACATCTCCTATCTGGGCTTTTTACTCTCTCCCAACTAGAGCTTGGGAACTTGGTTTCGGTGCGCTGCTTCTATTTGTTCCAGACACCTTCTGGAAAAATAGATTCATACCGTGGTTTGGCGTAATCGGCATCGCCGTTGCAAGTTTTAGGTTTGATGAGAAATCAGCGTTTCCAGGTATTAACGCTTTGTTACCCGTTGTTTCAACGGCGATACTTATCGGATCTATCTCCATCTGGCCTCGCGCATTCAACGATCTGAGTAACAACCGAATATCCCAATGGCTTGGTGCCATCTCATACCCGCTATATCTATGGCATTGGCCAGCTTTGGTCTTGCCAAGCAGTTCTCTTGGCCGCCCGCTGCGTATTCGAGAGCGTATTTTTTGTATCATCCTCACAATTATCTTGGCCCACTTCACCAGCAAATACATCGAACAACCCATACGTCATAAGAAGATTGCCGGAAAGAAGATCTATCAGTTCTTTGCCGCGACAACCATAATTTCACTCATTGCTGGCTTCGTTATTTCATCTACTTCAACCTCGATCATCAACGTTAAAGGCACCAACTATAAATTCAATCTTGTTGATGTAATGCAAAAGCCAGCGGTCTATGGTGATAACTGTCATTCAAATTATGGCGAAACAGAGTCCGGTGAATGCACATATGGTGATCTAAACTCAAAAACTACGATCGTCCTCTATGGTGATTCACATGCTGCGCAGTGGTTTCCGACACTTCTTGAAATAGCCAATGAAAGAGGATTCAAACTCGTTTCGCTAACGAAATCGGCATGCCCATCGGTGGATGTCCCGCGAGCCGATCAAGGCGCCTATAAGAATATCCACTGTGAAAAGTGGCGTGATAAGTCCGTTGCTCGCATTAAACAAATTCGTCCAGCTGCGGTGATAATGAGTAGTTATCAGCACTTTACTCCCCCAAGTGGTTACTCAGATGAGAACAAGTGGTGGACAGATGGACAAAAGCGCTTGCTTACTTCCCTCCGAGGTGCCTCTGATCACTTGGTCTACATCAGTGACACACCAAGACCATTGCGAGATATTCCTAATTGCTTGGCATCTCGTGATGTGAAATCTTGCAACACGACCGAGAGAACACCTGTGAAAGTAATCAGAGGCTTCGAAGTTATTAACCCAGCACCATGGTTGTGCACACAGCTCTGTCCTGCAATTCAAGACGGCTATGTCGTCTATCGTGATGCATCACATATTTCCGTCGCCGCAGCATTGGCTCTAAAGCCACAACTTGAAGCTGCTCTGCTTGCTAAGGGGCTATTTTCCTAGAGCTATGGCAGGATGCGTTCTATGGCCGAGTTAATTTATTACTGTGGAACTATGGACAGTGGCAAGTCAACACTTGCCCTCCAAACAGCACATAACCACCAAAGTCGCGGTCGCACTGGATTGATTTTCACAAACAATGACCGAGCTGGAATAGGAGTCATTTCAAGTCGGCTCGGTCTTTCAAGTCCTGCAATTGAAGTAACACCCCTCATGGATCTGCATAAGTTGGTCGTGGATCAGCTCTCGATGGGTGAGCGAATCGATTACATAATTTGCGATGAAGCTCAATTCTATGAAAGCGAGCAGATCGATCAACTTGCGAGAATAGTCGATGGGTTGAGTATCGACGTCTTTGCCTTTGGAATCTTGGCTGACTTTAGAACAAAGCTTTTTCCAGGTTCTGCACGTTTAGTTGAATTGGCCGATCGTGTTAATACTCTTCAAGTTGAGGCGTTGTGTTGGTGTGGATCTAGAGCAACTCACAACGCCAGAACTGTTGGCGGAGTTATGGTTGTAGAAGGCGAGCAAGTTGTAGTTGGCGATGTATCAACAGGTGCTGATGTGGCATATGAAGTTCTGTGCCGCAGACACCATATGCGCCAAGTTACTGCCCGAGTATCGGGTGCGGCTCACACGTCATCTCTCCCTTTACCATTCAAGGAGTAACTTCTAATTCAACTGCTATAGAGAATGCACAAGCAGGGCAAATAATGGAGCAATAGCAAGTGCTGGCAGAAGATTTCCCACCGCAACACTCTTAATGTTAAGTAATCTAAAGGAAATGCAGACCAGCATGATTCCGCCGACAATCGTCATCGCATCAACCTGATATCCATCAAGGATTTCACCTAATCCAAAACCAATCACGGTCCAAGCGGCTTGATAGATTCCAACTGGGAGTGCTGATACTGCAACTCCCCAACCTAAAGAAGTTGCAAACGCCATCGCGGCAAAAAAGTCGAGGGTACTCTTTAGGATCAGTTGATCTATTCCAGTACCCATACCATCACTTATACTTCCCAAAATCGCGAGTGGGCCAATTGCGAAAAGAAGAGATGCAGCTACAAAACCTTCAACAAAGGGTGAGTCACTCGATGCCTTGAATTTGATTCGGAGAGTCTCCCCTAGAGAATCCAATCGATCTTCGAGTTTTAAAGCTGAACCAATCAGCCCGCCAATTAAAAGAGAACCGAGAACCACAAGAAGTGTCCAACCTTGTGGCAATGCATCCACATATCGATCAGACCACAAGGGGATTAATGCAGAACCAGCCCCCAGAAGGGTGACTAGACCAAGTACGTCAGTTAATAGAGTCCTTGTACGCAAATTCATGCGATTGCCAACGAGCACACCAAGTGAAGCACCGGTAATAATGGTCAGAATATTTATGATTGTGCCAACACCAGGAAACATATGCTGATTATACTCATGCAATGTCCAACCCATTTTTAGAATTCCTGCGTCCGCACAAAACTGTCCCGCATACTCCTTGGACAGGAAAATCTAGATGGGATATATCTCCCCTTCGCACCAGTGTCTTATTCTTTGGTTTGTTTGTTTTTGGACTTGGAGATTCGCTGCTGATCCAAAGTCAGATCGGAAATGCCCCTTGGTCTGTTCTTGCTCAAGGAATTGCTAATAGGCTCGACATCACTATGGGATGGTCAACTTTTGGAATAAGCACCTTGGTCCTGCTTCTTTGGATTCCTCTCAAAGAAAAACCAGGATTTGGTACCTTGTCGAATATCGCATTGATCGCAATTGCGATTCAAGTCGGGGTGACTATTTTTCCAACACAAGATTCGTATGTAGTTGGGATTTTGTATTGCTTAGTTGGAATTGCAATGGTTGGAATCGGTTCCAGCTTGTACATAACATGCGGACTCGGCCCAGGGCCGCGTGACGGATTGATGACTGCTTTACACAACAAGACCGGTGTCCGTATAGGACGAGTGAGATTAGGGATTGAAGCGGCCGTTCTAAGTGCTGGCTGGCTCCTAGGGGGCACAGTAGGGCTTGGCACGCTCATGTTCGCGACCTTGATCGGACAATCCATCGCTATTTCCTTGGGAGTCGTTTCAAGAGTTACCTCTAGGTAGCACATAGGATCGACTTATCTTCCCAGGGTTGTGCGCCCTTTACGCACACGGGGTCGCAAACACCCCCGTTAACAAAATTAGAAAGGCACCATTCATGTTGGATTCGTATTTCAAAATCTCAGAACGAGGTTCCTCTATAGCCCAAGAGGTTAGAGGCGGACTAGTTACATTCTTCACGATGGCTTACATCGTGGCCCTCAACCCAATTATTCTGGCGTACTCACCAGATGTTAACGGTCAGTTCCTCTTCGGTGGAGCTGCACCTGCGCCAGCGATGGTCGCAGCAACAACTGCACTAGTTGCAGGTGTATTAACAATTCTTATGGGGTCAGTTGCGAACTATCCGCTCGCACTAGCTACAGGTTTGGGACTTAACACCTTCGTTGCAGTTGGTATCGCTTCACAGATGACATGGGCTGCAGCAATGGGTCTTGTTGTTCTTGAAGGACTAATCATTTTGGTTCTGGTTCTAACTGGTTTCCGTGTTGCAGTATTTAAGGCTGTGCCAGCACAGATCAAGATTGCAATCTCAGTTGGTATCGGTCTTTTCATCGCACTCATCGGACTAGTCGATGCTGGTTTCGTGCGTCGTACAGCAGCTGGACCAGTTCCAGTTGGCCTAGGTGTTAACGGCAATCTAGTTGGCTGGCCTACGGTCGTCTTCGTGGTCGGAACACTTCTAATCATTGCGCTTATGGTCCGTAAGGTTAAGGGAGCAATTCTTATCGGAATCGCTTCAGCTACCGCTTTAGCTATCGCTATCCAGCAAGCCTTTAACATCAAACCTAATTTCACTCCAGGAAATCCACCAACCATCGTTGATGGCGGATGGCAGTTAGGTATTCCTGCAGTTCCAAAAGAGGTTGTTGCCGTACCTAAGTTTGATTTCACAGGACAGTTCGATCTCTTCGGTGCCTTCACTCTGGATAACGTTTCACTAATTGCAGCAATTCTCCTTCTCTTTACATTGCTACTGTCAGATTTCTTCGACACAGTCGGTACCGTTACAGCGATTGGTCACGAATCTGGTCTAGCTGACAAAGATGGCAACGTAGATAACATCCAGAAGATTCTTTTGGTTGACTCTGTGGCTGCTGCTGCAGGTGGAGCTGCTGGTATTTCTTCAAATACTAGCTACATCGAATCTGCTGCAGGCGTGGGCGAAGGTGCACGTACTGGCCTTGCTTCAATAGTTACTGGTATTGCATTCTTGCTTACTACTTTCCTCGCACCTCTAGTAGCAATTATTCCTTACGAGGCTGCAACACCAGCATTGATTATTGTTGGATTCCTGATGATGGCACAAATCAAGAACATCGATTGGGATGATCTAGGAATTGGAATTCCTGCATTCCTAACAATCATCTTGATGCCATTTACCTACAACATCTCAGTAGGTATTGGTGCAGGCTTCATCACTCACGTGGTGATCCGCATCGTTCAAGGACGTGGAAAAGAAGTACACCCACTTCTACTTCTAGTCTCTGGTCTATTCGTGATCTACTTCCTGTCATCTCCAATTAACTCTTGGTTTGGCTAGAAGAATTTAAAAGCAAAGGCCCTCGAGAGATCGGGGGTCTTTTGCTTTCCCTAAGCAACTACCAATCTATGGCGTTCTTTTCATGTGCTACCAGAATCTCATTGCATCGTGAGAATGGTTTGGATCGGAAAAACCCACGATATGCCGACAGTGGACTTGGGTGCACGGATTCAATTAGCCACTCTGGACGAAAATACCGAGACAACTCCCCCGCGCTCTTTCCCCATAAAATTGCAACAACATCGTGTTGGCCTAGCTCCTGAGCAACAGCATCAGTAATTACTTCCCAACCAAAATCTGCGTGAGCAAGCGAAGAACCTGTCTCTGTGGTCAAGATGCGATTAACCAATAAAACACCTTGATCAAACCAATCTGAAAGATCTCCCGACTTTCGGGTAACACCGCAATCGGTAGACAACTCCGTGAAAATATTTCGAAGAGAAGGTGGCATTACAGTTACTGATTGATCGACAGAGAACGCCAAGCCATGGGCATGGCCTTTAGTCGGATATGGATCTTGCCCGAATATCACCGCACGCGTAGATTCAATTGATCGTGAGAGTGATCGGAAAATATTGGGAAATTCTGGGGCAACATCAACACCCACTAACTTCGACTCTATCTCCCCAATAAGATCCCTATGGGGTTGCAGAATCTTCTTCCAATCAGTGTGCAGTTGGTCAAATAGCTGCGCGGGCAAAATAGCGACCAGCTTCTGGTGTGACTGTGATTGATGTTCCAAAAACAGCGGAAACATGATCAGAGGTTATGACCTGATCTATTGGCCCAGAGACGGCAATAACCCCATCTTTTAGCAATAGAGCGTGCGTTGTCCCAACAGGTATCTCTTCAATGTGATGTGTAACTAAAATCGTAGCCGGCGCTGCCGGATCTGCAGAGAAATTCGCAAAGCGACGTAAGAGATCCTCGCGACCACCAAGATCTAATCCTGCAGCAGGTTCATCCAGTAGCAATAACTCCGGATCTGTCATCAAGGCGCGTGATATTTGAACACGCTTTTTTTCACCTTCACTAAGAGTCCCATACGTGCGATCGCCAAGTTCCCTCACACCGAATGTTGTTAAAAGTGCCATTGCTCGCGACTCATCCCAAAGATCATAATCTTCATTCCATCGTCCCAGGATCGCATAGGCGGCGGTTAGAACAACGTCTTTTACCGTTTCATCGTATGGAATATCTTCAGCAATAACAGAGCCGCAGATTCCGATACGTGTTCTTAATTCAAAAAGATCCACCATTCCCATTTGTTTATCCAAAACCTGCACCACGCCTTGTGTAGGAAACATTTTGGTGGCAAGAATCTGCAACAGTGTGGATTTACCGGCACCGTTAGGCCCAAGAACCACCCAACGTTCACCTTGGGTAATTGAGAAGTTCAAAGGACCCAAAATGAGCCGATCGCCTCTGCGAACCGAGACATCATTGAGGCTCAAAACCGTTGTACCCATAGATGCAAAAGATAGTGGTTGTATGAGCTAACAAGGCTTAAAGCCTCGCCTTATCAAGGAGTGATTCACGATAACCTTGCCTTCTTATGACAGAAAATAGCGTGCAACCAGATCAGTTCACGGGGCTCATTCTTTTAACCGGGAGTGATAGACCTGGCATTGCTGCCGCACTTTTCGAGACCTTATCTCCATTTGCTGTCCACGTTCTAGATATCGAGCAGGTGGTGATTAATACTCGTCTGATTCTTACAGTTCTGATTGGAGCAAGTGCAGCCCATCAAAACGCTATCGAGGAAGATCTGAATGCCTGTGCAGTGAATCTAGATGTTGATATCGCCACTTTGTTTGGCAAGGGTCCACTGGCACCCCTTGCACATAACCTCGTGGAACTCCACATAGGTGCCGAGAAACTGCATCCAAGTTCAGTGGCGATGATTTCCCAAGTCATAACTAACTCAGGGGCAAATATCCAGAGGTTTGTTAGAACGTCTGCCGATCCGATCTCAATTACTATCACTATTTCTGGCACAACCAAGGAAGATATCGACGTAGCGCTAGATTCACTTATCTTTGAGCACGCAACCACAGTAACTACGAAAGCAATATAGATAAATGGTATTTGTTAAGCGACTTGTTCAACTAGATGTGGACTCCACTTTTATTCAGCAAGAGGCCATCGAACTTCTAGCGGCTAAGGCTGGTGTCTTAGAACAAGTTGCTGCTATTACAGCTTCTGCAATGCGAGGAGAGTTAGACTTTGAGCAAAGCTTGCGTGCACGAGTGGCACTTCTTAAAGGATTGCCCGCATCAGTAATCGCTGAAGTGCAGATGGAAATTTCTCTCACAGATGGAGCGCAGAACCTAGTTGAAACCTTGCACGATAAAGGTCACAGCGTTTCTCTAGTTTCAGGTGGTTTCATCGACATTATCGAGCCAATGATTAAGACAATGTCAATCAAGTACTACAAGGCAAATAGACTTGAGATAATTGAAGGTGTTCTTACTGGCGGTCTTATCGGTCCGTTAGTTGACCGTGCGGCCAAGGCCGAGGCTCTAAGAGAGTTCGCCGTAGCCAGTGCGGTTTCCATGGATAACACAGTTGCCATTGGCGATGGTGCCAATGATTTAGACATGATGGCTGCTGCTGGATTAAGTATTGCTTTTAATGCTAAACCTGTAGTTGTTGAAGCAGCAGATCTGGCAATTAACGAACCCTCATTAAGGTCGGTAATTTCCTTAATTGGTATCTGAGTAATCTACAAGCGACAAGCGTGGATATCTGTTACCAAGATTCCGCGTGCACCTAGAGCCCACAGCTCATCCATTACCTGATTAGTTTCCTTACGTAAAACCATGGCACGTACCGCAACCCAATCTTGCTTTTGTAGCGGTGAAATCGTTGGAGATTCGAGTCCAGGTGTTATTGCACAGGCTTTCTCAACAAGATTCTTAGGAATGTCATAGTCGAGCAGGACGTAACGTCGGGCCGTTACAACTCCTTGTAGGCGGCGTATCAGGATCTCTAACTCTGCCGGTACCTTGGTGTTTCTACGGGCGATTACAACAGCCTCGCTCGTCAGTATTGGTTCACCAAATATCTTTAAACCGGCCTGTCGCAATGTATTACCGGTGCTTACAACATCTGCAATTACATCGGCGACACCTAAACGCACGCTACTTTCAACAGCGCCATCTAATCGAACGATCTGCGCTTTAATCCCAAGACCAGCAAGGCTATGCTCAACTAAACCTGGATAAGCAGTTGCTACGCGCTTACCGGCGATGTCTTGCACCGACCAATTCTTATCTGCAGGGGCAGCAAAACGAAAAGTCGATCCACCAAAATCCAGCGACAAGATTTCATCAGCCTCTGCGGCAGAGTCAATCAGAAGGTCTCGCCCAGTGATGCCAGCTTCCAACTCCCCCGAACCTACATAAACAGCAATATCACGCGGACGTAGGTAATAAAACTCAACGCTGTTGTCATTATCGATCAATACAAGATCACGGCTATCAGTGCGTTGGCGATAGCCAGCTTCTTTAAGTATTTGGATTGAACTCTCAGCCAAAGATCCTTTATTGGGTACGGCTATGCGCAACATTGATTTCTCCTAAAGAAACTTATAAACATCGTTGATTGAAAGTCCACGCGCAAGCATCAATGTTTGCAAGTGATAAATCAGCTGACTTATTTCCTCAGCCAAAGCTTCATCGGACTCGTGCTCTGCAGCAAGCCATACTTCTCCAGCTTCCTCGAGAATCTTCTTGCCTATGGCATGGACTCCAGCATCGAGAGCATCGACCGTGCCCGAACCTTCTGGGCGAGAGACAGCTTTTTCACTCAGTTCGGCCCACAAAGATTCAAAGGTTTTCATAGTGTGAGTTTACTAGAGACTTACTTGTTCCCGTGGGCAGTTGCATACTCACGAAGTGAGACCACCATCGCAGCCGGATCTGGGGCGTTAAACACAGCGCTTCCCACAACGAATGTATCGGCACCTGCATCTAATGCCATTTCAATGGTCTTCATCGATATTCCTCCATCAACTTGGAGCCAAATGGGCCGATCGCCAATCATTTCTCGAGTTCGTCGAACTTTATCCATCATGTTCTCCATGAAGCTTTGACCACCAAATCCTGGTTCAACCGTCATGATCAGGAACATATCTACATCATCAATCACAGAATGGTAATCAGAGATATCGGTGTTGGGTTTGATACCAAGACTTGAACGGGAACCAGCTTTACGTATATTTCTCAATGTCTGAGGAATGTTCTTCGTTGCCTCGGCGTGGATTGTCACTGAGGCGCAACCAATTTCAGCATATTGCACAGCAACCTCATCCACATTCGCGACCATCAAATGAGCATCCACAGCAAGTACCGAAGTTTTAATAATCGCTGACGCTGCTTCAAAATCAAAAGTAAAATTAGGCACAAAAACATCATCCATGACATCTAGATGGAGCAAATCAGAAACTTCTGCAATCTTTCTAATTTCCTGATCTAGTCTCGAGAAATCCGCGTTGAGAATGCTAGGGGTGATTCGTATTTCCCGACTCATGGTTAAATCCTAACCAATGTCTTTTCGAAAGAGGGCCAGATACATCGCGTCTGTGCCGTGTTTGTGTGTCCATAGCGACATGGCACCATCACGCGTCGCATGATCAAGGGATGCAGGCAAGAACTCATCCACGGGAATCTGCTGTAGCTCTGAGTGCTTCTTTTTGATGTCTGCTATTTGGATACTTGTTTCAGCCAAATGAGGTGAACATGTTGCATAACCTAGTACTCCACCAGGGTTTAGCGCTTGAATCGCAGAATCAACAAGTTCGCGTTGCAACTGAGTTAAAGCACGAAGATCTTGCAAAGTTCTGCGCCAACGAACCTCTGGGCGACGTCGCAACGCACCTAAACCAGTGCATGGTGCATCGATAAGAATTGCATCGAACTTTTCGGAGGATGAACCAATTTCGCGCCCATCTGTGACCAGCACGCGGTCACCATGAACAACTTGGCTCACTAACTCTGCTCGAGGCGCAGAGATTTCATTTGCGGTGAATCGGATTTTGCGTTGCCTTGCAATGCTAGAAAGAAGCGCAGCTTTGCCTCCAGGGCCAGCACACAGATCTAGCCAGCTTGAGCCATCAGCAGCTTTTGCAAAAACTTCGGCTACGAGTTGTGATCCTTCATCCTGCACACCGATTTTCCTAGCTTTTATCAAGTCAAGTGCTCCAGGATTCCCTTTCCAATGAACTCCATACGGTGAGAATTCAGTGGGCTCTCCCCCAATATCAATCAAATCTTGCTGTGTGGAATGGCCGGGCCATGAAACAAGTGTGGGTGTAGCTGCTTCATTATTGATCTTTAAGGCAGATTCAACTTCATCCCAGTCCTTCAGGAGATCGTAATAGGCAGACACTATCCATTCTGGATGAGAATAATTGATACAAAATCTTTCAATGTGGTCAGAGATCAGATCTAAAGGAGAAAACCACTCCTCAATACTCTTGCGAGTAACACTTCGCAAAAGTGCATTCACAAAACTTGCTTTTGACTCACCTATTCGTTTGCGTGCGACTTCCACAGTTGCAGCCACAGCAGCATGATCAGGTATTCGCATCTCATGAATTTGATGAACGCCAAGACGGCAGATGTCCACAATTCCAGGATCAACTTCCGACCAAGACCGATCACTAATCTGAGACAAGACCCAATCGTGTTTACCCTGCATACGAATCGTTCCGTATAAAAGCTCTGTCACTAAAGAGCGATCTCGATCATCCATCTTGCTGGCATTCAAGGCCTGGGGTAAAAGCAGGTTTGAGTAACCCTCATTACGGTTAACCTCTGTGAGGAGATCAAATGCTAATAATCTAGCTGCATCAGGCTTTGGCGACTTGAAAGTATTGCGCCGCGCTTCAACCAAAAATTTCACCACCGGTCAGTCGTGCTCCGCGGGCCCAATCAATAGCATCCATCTCTCTCTTTCCAGCAGGCACAACTCTTAGTAGCTCTAGTGAGCCCGAACCAGTCGACACAAAAACAGATTTATCTATAACCGAAATTTGACCAGGAGTGCCAGAGGAAGTATTTGAAACTCCAGTTGCGCAAATTTTGAATGACTCACCCTTCCACAGTGTCCAAGCACCAGGTTCATATGTAAAAGCGCGGATCGCATTCGCGATCGACGTTGAATCTTGTGTGAAGTCGATCTTTGCCTCAGACTTACTAATCTTGGGCGCGTTGGTTGGATTGCCCGACTGATCGCTAGAACTCTTCCCGCTCTGGATCATGTCAAAGGAGCGCTTAACAACCTCGGGACCAAGCTTAGCTAGTTCTTGTAATAACTCGAAGGCTCTCCATGACGGATCAATGGTGATTGATTCTTGAGCAAAAGTAGGACCTGTATCCATG
>CANLAC010000006.1 GCA_947488645.1 Actinomycetota bacterium
GTAACACCAGGTTCTAACTCTAGCTCTAGTGAGTTATAGGAACGAAAGTTGGTCAGAGCCAACTTGTTAATGCGCACTAGAGGTCCTTAAAGGTTTGCGATTATGAGGCGTAACGCATTGGCATTAACAAGTAGCGGTAGTTTTCAACAACCACACCATCTTTATCGCTCTTACCCATCAATATTGCTGGCTTGTTTGAACCGGTAAATGAGATCTGAACAAACTTTGTTCCAACCGCATTTAAACCATCTGCAAGAAATGTTGGGTTAAAAGCAATTGAGATTGCTTCTCCAGTTAACAAGATTTCAATTGCTTCAGTCGCTTGTGCTTCTTCCCCTGCACCTGCCTCAAGAGAAAGAGTGTTGTTTGCGAAATCAAGACGAAGTGGGACTGTTTTATCTGTAACAAGAGCAACACGACGAACAGAATCTAGGAGAGTTGCAACCTCAATGAGGGCGGTTGTTGTTATCTCTTGTGGAAGTAGGTGGCGATATGGTGGGAATGTTCCATCCAACATGCGTGATGTCATGGTTTTCCCGTCACCTGCAAAACCGGCTAAACGATCATTGCTTGTGTTGGGTGCAAAAGAGAGAGAAACATCTTTAGAACCAGTGAGTGATTTGGCGGCATCTGCAATTGTGCGAGCGCGTAATAGCGCTGTTGTAGAAGTGTTTGGCGCTGTTGGTGTCCATTGAATTTCACGAACAGCTAAGCGATAGCGATCTGTTGCCGCAAAAGTAACTGTGTCTTCATTGATTTCAATGTGTACACCGGTGAGTGTTGGTAGTGAGTCATCTCGGCCTGCAGCAATTGCAACTTGTGCAACAGCTGTTGCAAAGGTGTCACTTGCGACCACTCCTGTTGAATCTGGAAGTTCTGGCAGGTTTGGGTACTCATCAACTGAAAGTGTTGGGAGTGTGAACTTTGCACTACCGCTAGTAACCGCAACACGTGTGCCCTCTAAAACAAAGGTGATTGGTTTATTAGGAAGAGAACGTGAAATCTCCGCTAATAGTTTCCCTGGTACTAAAACCTTGCCTGATTCCTTAACCTCTGCCGCAAAATGTGCCTTGCTTGCTGTTTCAAGATCAGATGCAGATAAAAAGACTTCATTACCGGTTGCGTTAATCACAATTCCTAATAGCTCGGTTTTGATAGGGCGCGTGGATAGAGAGCGGGAAACCCAGTTAACCCCATCGGCTAACGCTGACTGCTCGACTGTAAATTTCATCTCTATCCTCGGCTTTTCTGTAATGTGGAAAGGTTATTCGCGTAACTGGATGTATGTATATAAAGGTAGTCGTAGTAACTAGAGCGATTTTCTGTGGGTAAGTTATAAAAGTCCTGTTCAACGCGGGGATTGGCTTTGTATAAGCTGTTAATAACTGGTGGAAAAATGTGGGTATAACTCTGCTCCATATCAACCACACCCTTCTTCCTAATTAATTCACCGAGGTTATCCACGGTGTTGCCCTTATTCTCCACAGTTATCCACAACTTGTCCCCAATTGGGGGTAAAGAGTGGCAATTCGGACAAATAGCCCAAATCAACCGCGAACTATCTAGCTTGCTGCTTAATTCTGGTGGTGAGCTCGTTGACCTGGTTATAGATCGAACGGCGCTCAGCCATCAGTTGACGGATCTTTCTATCGGCGTGCATAACCGTCGTGTGGTCACGCCCACCAAATGTTTGGCCGATCTTCGGCAAAGAAAGCTCTGTGAGCTCTCGGCATAAATACATCGCGATCTGGCGAGCATTAACTAACACTCGAGAACGCGATGTCCCACATAAATCATCAATTGTCAGACTGAAGTAGGCCGCGGTTTGAGCCATGATGGTTGCTCCAGTAATTTCTGGATTAGATTCATTAGGAATTAAATCCTTTAACACAATTTCTGCCAGTGACAAGTCAACACTTTGGCGATTAAGGGATGCAAAAGCGGTAACACGAATTAACGCACCTTCCAATTCGCGGATGTTTGTTGAAATCTTGCTTGCAATATATTCAAGAACATCATCTGGCGCATTTAACTTATCCTGCGCAGCTTTTTTACGAAGAATCGCAATACGTGTTTCCAACTCCGGTGGTTGAATATCTGTGATTAAACCCCACTCAAATCGGGAACGTAAGCGATCTTCCAAAGTTGTTAACTGCTTTGGTGGTCGGTCACTTGAGATAACAATCTGCTTGTTTGCGTTATATAAAGTGTTGAAGGTGTGGAAGAACTCTTCCTGTGTTCGCTCTTTATTTTCCAAGAACTGAATATCATCAACTAATAAAATATCGAGATCGCGGTAACGACGTTGGAATGCAGAAGCCTTATCGTCACGAATTGAGTTAATAAAGTCATTAGTGAACTCTTCTGATGAAACATACTTAACACGCACGTTTCCGTAGAGTTCTTGCGCATATGCACCGATAGCGTGAAGCAAGTGAGTCTTACCTAAACCAGACTCACCATAAATAAACAACGGGTTGTATGCCTTGGCGGGTGCTTCTGCTACCGCAACAGCTGCTGCGTGTGCAAAACGATTAGAAGCACCAATAACAAAAGTTTCAAAAATGTAGCGAGGGTTTAAAGTTGAGGTCTCGGCAGATTTTGACAGTGGTGAGTCATCGCGACCCATGCCAGATTTAGGAGTAACAAACTCAACTTCAACATCCTGAGATGGAGTTGTAACAACTTCCAAAGTTTCATCAACCGTTACTGCAATATTTGTGGTCGATCCAAGTTCGCGAGTTAAAACATCACTTACAACTGTGCGCAAACGACTCTCTAAAACATCTTTTGCAAAAAGATTAGGGGCAGCAACCAATAAAGTTGTTACATCGTCATTGTGAAGAAGGCCTAATGGTTTTGTTAGTTGTAAAAATGCGCGGTGTTGCGGTGCATTGATCGCAACTTCCTCAATTACACGGCCCCACAAGGTGGGTAGCTCAACTTCAATAACGCTCACCAAGGCCTCAATTCCATAGAAAAACTCATCCACAGGGTTATCCACAACCTGTGGTCTAAACCCCAGGTTGAGCCCTGCATAACCCGCCAAAAGTGATCTACCTGTGGACGGGGAGTGAAAAGTAGAGCGATTTGGCAAAAAAAGCAACTGGTTATCCACAATCACCCCACCCCCCGCATGAGCCTGCCGCCAGTTTGACCCGCTTATCCCCAGACCTCTACCGTTACCTCCTTGCTTCCCCCATATTTCTGGCCCTGAGTAGAAGTTCATTATTAGGAGTTTTCAATGACAAAGCGCACCTTCCAACCCAATACACGTCGTCGTGCCAAGAAGCATGGCTTCCGTGCCCGTATGGCAACCCGTGCAGGCCGTGCAGTACTTGCTGCTCGTCGCGGCAAGGGTCGCGCCAAGCTTTCTGCATAAAGGTTCATAACCGATACCCGTGCTTGCAAAAAGCGCACGCCTTACTGAGAGCGCCGATTTCGCGCGCGCAACAAAGAGTGGTTTGAGGTTTTCAACCCAAAACTTTGTCGGATATCTCTACCCCACCAATCTAGATCAACCTGCTCGCGCAGGATTGATTATTAGTAAAAATGTTGGTGGTTCTGTAACCAGACACCGCATTGCTCGCAAAGCACGTCATGCGCTTCGAGAGATCTACCCACAATTACCAACCGGTGGTTTGTTAGTGGTTCGAGCTCTTAATAGCGCGAGCGAGGCAGATGTTGCACAAGAGATAACAAAGATTGTCGGACAACTCCTAAAAAAGTTGTCCGAGAAGGCTAATCAGAAGTGAGGCGGTTATTGATCGCACCTATCAAGGTGTATCAAAAATGGATCTCACCAATGTTTGGGCCACGTTGTAAATATTACCCGTCATGTTCTTCATATGCCGTCACAGCAATTGAAAACTACGGACTCAAAGGTATTGCAATGAGCGCCTGGCGATTATTGCGTTGTAATCCATGGTCACACGGTGGTGTTGATTATGCAGTTCCGAAAGAGAAGGTAGTTATTTAATGGATAGCATCCTAAACCCCTTATATATCGCTGTTTCTTGGGTGATTGTTTCGATCCATAATTTACTAACCCCGATCTTTGGAACTGACAGTGGTGTCTCGTGGTCACTAGCGATCATCGGTCTCGTAATTATTATTCGTATTATCTTAATTCCACTTTTTGTAAAGCAAATTAAATCCCAGCGTGCATTAACCGCGCTTCAACCACATATGAAGGATATTCAAAAGAAGTACAAAGATGATCGCCAGAAGCAATCAGAAGAGATGATGAAGCTCTACAAAGAGCATAAGACAAATCCACTTGCATCATGTTTTCCTATCTTGGCTCAAGCTCCAATCTTCTTTGCTTTGTTTACAGTGTTAAACGGAATCGGAAAAGTTCCAATCGACGCAAAAGGAGTTCTCACAACAAAGGATGGAATCAGCGCAGCACAAGCTGAGTTCTTTGGCGCACCAATTTCACAAACTTTCTTAGGTTCAGATATTGGCACTGTAAAACTCGTAACAATTTTTCTTATTGCATTTATGTCATTAACGACCTTTACAACCCAGCGTCAGTTAATGACAAAGGGAATGCCTAAGATGGATTCTTCAAATAATATGATGTTGCAACAACAAAAAATTATGTTGTATGCATTCCCAGTTATTTTTGCAATCACTGGTGTTAACTTTCCAGTTGGTGTTTTGATTTATTGGTCAACAACAAACTTGTGGACATGGGGACAGCAGTACTACGTCATTAAACGAAACCCAACGCCAGGATCTCCGGCATACGAAGAGCTTCAACGAAAGCGCAATAAGAAAAATGGAGTAGCTGAGAGCAGCGACTCAACCGAGAACTCTGAGGGCACGACGATCGAAGAAAAAGGTCAGCGCCAACAGCCAAAAAAGAAGAAAAAGAAGAAGTAGACAAAACGGACTTATTACTACAATCCCGACAAAGGGGGCATCATGGCAAAAGCGAAGAGTGAAACAGTAGAAGTTGTGGCTGAAGAGGCTGTAGAGGCAAAAAAGGCGCCTAAAGGTGTGGCACGTCTGGAGGAAGAGGGCGACATCGCCGCTGACTACCTAGAAGCACTCCTTGACATCGCAGATCTTGATGGCGACATCGATATCGATGTTGAAAACGACCGTGCCGCTTTGGCCATTGTTGGCGGAAAGCTCAGCCACCTCGTGGGTTCAAGCGGTGAGGTTTTGGATGCTATCCAAGAGCTAACTCGCCTTGCTGTGCAGACCTCAACGGGAGATCGCAGCCGCTTAATGTTAGATATTGATGGATTCCGCGCTGGCCGCCGCACAGAGCTCAAGAAGTTGGCCGAGGATATGGCTGAAGAGGCAAAGACCACGGGCAACTCAATCAAATTGAAGCCAATGAACGCCTTTGAGCGCAAAATCATCCACGACACAATCCAGGATCTAGGCCTTAGTAGTGAGTCTGATGGTGAAGATCCAAACCGTTTCGTAGTTATCTATCCAGCCTAAATCGTGGAGGTTTCACGTGAAACCCTTATCGCGAGGCATTTCCCAGATGTTGAGCGGGTTCACACCTACGTTAAATTCCTAGAAACAGCTGGAATTGAGCGTGGCTTGATCGGTCCCCGTGAGGCGGACCGCATCTGGGAGCGCCACATCTTTAACTGCCTGCCTATAACCACCCTTTTCACAGAAGGCGCTACCCTCTTTGATATCGGTTCTGGCGCGGGATTGCCCGGAATTGTTATCGCCTTGGCCCGACCTGATTTAAAGGTAACCCTGATTGAGCCCCTTGAGCGCCGCGTGGAGTTCCTCCAAGAGGCGGTTATCGGACTTGATATTGAGGTAATTCGGGGTCGTTCCCAGGATGTGAAGGCAACGGCGCACTATGTAACAGCCAGAGCGGTTGCTCCTCTAGAGAAGTTAAAGAAAATTAGCTGGCACCTTTTAAAGACCAATGGCTCATTACTGGCTATGAAGGGTGAAAAAGCCCAAGAAGAGATGAAATCTGTGCCAAAAGCGATCCTCCATGAGGTAATTCTGGAGGGAATTGAGCTCAGCCGCGTCGTTGAAGTTAAAAAAGGTGCTTAACTACCCACGTGAATGATTCACGTGAAACAAAAAAGGTAGTTGGCACCCGCCGCCTCAAAGAGGCGATGGCAAAACCAACCTCCCTTCGAATCCTCACCGTGGCTAACCAAAAGGGCGGGGTCGGCAAAACCACCACCACCGTCAACCTAGCTGCGGCCCTGTCTATGGGTGGGCTCAAAGTTGTTGTTATTGATCTAGATCCGCAAGGAAATGCATCTACCGCACTCGGTGTTGAGCACCAGGACAACGCAGGAATTTATGAGGTGTTGATGGGTGATTCAACAATGTCGCAAGTTATTCAAAAAGTTGCAGGTTTTCCTTCACTTGAATGCGTTTCATCGAGTACCTCACTTGCACAAGCAGAAATTGAACTAGTTCCCATGGTTGCACGCGAGATGCGCTTAAAAGAAGCAATCGAAGAGTTAGTCGCAGATCGCACAGCAGTCGGCGAAACACTTGATTACATCTTTATTGATTGCCCACCATCACTTGGTTTATTAACTATTAATGCATTTACTGCTGCGAAAGAGGTTTTGATTCCAATTCAATGTGAGTACTACTCACTTGAAGGATTATCACAACTATTAAAAACATTTGAATTAGTAAAGAAGCGTTTGAATCCAACATTAAAGTTGTCAACACTTGTCTTAACAATGTTTAACAATACAAACCTGGCAAATGATGTTGCTAATGAAATTAGAAAGCATTACCCAAACGAGTTAATTGATATTCCAATCCCTCGCACAGTGCGCGTTTCAGAGGCACCAGGATTTAAACAAACAGTTATGACATATGATCCCGTTTCACCGGGCGCGGTTGCATACATGGCTGTTGCTCGCGAACTCGCAGAGCGCGGAAAACCTTTTGATTCAAATGTTGTTTCAATCAATTACAAACGTGAAGGTGAGATCGCTTAATGGCACGTCGCGGGGGACTTGGAACAAACCTTGATGCATTAATCCCAACATCATTAACTGTTGGCGACCAAGAGGTGGGACAACAAAACGAGGTTGCAATCAGTGCAATTTCACCTAACCCACGTCAACCTCGCAAACACTTTGATCCGGTTGCACTTGATGAGTTAATTGCATCAATAAAAGAAATCGGCATTTTACAACCACCTGTTGTGCGCCAAACAACTCCTGGCAAATATGAATTAATCATGGGAGAACGTCGTTTCCGTGCGGCAAAAGCTGCTGGATTAAAAACTATTCCTGTCATTATTCGTCAAACACCAGATAACGAACTACTACGGGAAGCGTTAATCGAAAACATTCATCGCAGCCAACTCAACGCACTTGAAGAAGCAGCTGCCTACTCACAACTTCTCACAGACTTCAATTGCACACATGATGAACTCGCACAAAAACTTGGACGATCTCGTCCACTGATCTCAAACACAATTCGTTTAATGAACCTGCCAACATCTGTGCAACAAAAGTTGGCATCAGGTGTTTTATCTGCAGGGCACGCTCGAGCACTTCTTGGATTAAGTGATGCAAGCACAATTGAAAAACTCGCTAGCCGAATTGTCACAGAAGGACTATCAGTTCGTGCAACAGAGGAAGTTATTTCGTCAGGTGCTCCCAAAGGACAATCTGCTAAAAAACCTAAGCAGACAAAGTCAGCTAGCCCCGAACTACAAGAAATCGCAGAGCGAATTGGTGACGCCCTAGACACCCGCGTTTCAATTCAAGGCAGCGCGAAAAAAGGAACAATTGTTATTGAATTTGCTGGAGCAGAGGATTTGAAACGAATTACAAAGGCGTTAGAAAACTAACCCTTTAGTTCAAAACCTTTACGACTTGCCATCTCCTGCTTGATTACTCCACCCAGTGCCTTCACACCTTCACGGATGCGCTCTGGTGTTGGGTAGCAATAGGACAAACGAAGTGACCATGAACCAAAACCATCTGCATAAAACGCAGTTCCTGGAACATAGGCAACCTTTGCAACAATCGCCTTTGGCATCATTGCTGTTGTATCAATTTCAGGTGGCAAAGTAACCCATACATAAAAACCACCGCCAGGCTTTGTCCATTGCGCAGTTGCTGGAAAATGCTCATCTAATGATTCCAACATCGCATCGCGACGAACCTTATAGAGCTCGCAAAATGATGCAATCTGATCGCGCCATGGCTGATCAGCTAAGTAACTAGAAATAGTTAGCTGTGTGAAGTTTGAAGGACACAGGATTGAGGATTCACTGGCAATAACCATTTTTTCCTTCAATGAAGGCGGCACAAGCGCCCATCCCACACGCAACCCAGGTGCGATTGTCTTTGAAAACGAGCCTAGATAGATCACGTTCTCAGAGTCTTCAGCACGCATCGCATTTGGTGATGGCTTATCAAATCCAAGCAATCCATATGGATTGTCTTCAACAACAAAAATCCCTGCTTCGCGGCAGATAGACAAGATTTCTGTGCGGCGAGACGCCGGTAGTAAGACACCACTTGGGTTTTGGTAGTTAGGAATTGTGTATAAAAACTTGATTTTACGCCCTGCCGCACGAACAGTTTTGATTGCCTCTTGTAGTGCTGCTGGAACTAATCCATTCTCATCTGTTTCAACATGGACGACAGATGCTTCGTATTGATGGAATGTTCCGAGTGCGCCAACATATGAAGGTGCTTCTACAAGAACAACATCGTGTGTGTCTAAAAAGATACGCGATATGAGGTCTAATGCTTGTTGTGAACCCGTTGTAATTAACACATCATCAGGATTTGCGCGAATTCCTTCAAGTGCCATAACTTCACAGATCTGCTCGCGTAGCTTTGGATGTCCTTGACCATTTCCATACTGCAACGCTTCTTGTCCATTGTTGCGGATTAGATTATCAACAACATCAGCCATCATTCCCATTGGAAGTGCTGAGAGATTTGGCATTCCACCAGCAAGTGAAACAATTTCTGGGCGGGAGGCAACAGCAAAGAGAGAACGAATCTCACTTGGCTTCATCTGGGCAGCCCTAGATGCAAATCTTGCTTCAAGATTTTGAGGTGCACCTGTTGAGTAGCGCTGCGTTATCTCCGACATGGTCTAAGTCTGTCATACCCAAGGGAATGCTTGAGTGTGATTTAGCGGCGGATGCCGGCCTTACGAAGATCAGAAATACGCAAAGTTCCAGTTTTTGCATCATCTTCGGCAGCTAAATAAAGACGCTGAATCGCAATAACCAGGGCTTCGGCAATCACATCACGAAAATCTGGGCGAGATAGGCGTGCCAAATCACCAGGGTTACTTATATATCCAAGATCAATACGAACAGTTGGAGCCATTGTCATACGTAACAACTCCCATGTCTTTGCATGAGTTCGGCAATTTGTTAAGTCAGTACGAGCACAAAGCTCTCGTTGCACCAGCGATGCAAATCTTTCACCAACAATTGAGTGCACACCATGTGCGTCGCTGCCATAGAAGTATGTTGCCGCGCCATGTGCTTTCTCATTTGCATACGAATCAACATTTAAAGAGATCATTAAGTCAGCACTACTTTTATTACTAAATGCAATTCGCTCAAGTTCAGATGGATTATTTGTCGCACCCCGTGTTAAGAAAACAGAAGCACCTAAAGCAAGCAAACGGCCTTCGGTGCGGACTGCAACATCATAAACAAGTTGATCATCGCCATCAGGGTTTAAAACAATAACTTTATTTGCAAGTGCAGGCCCACGACTTTGCTGCATCGCATTTTGGCGAAGAGTTGAAGGTACTCCCCCAGAAACAATTTTTGTTAAACGTATCAGGGCGATGATTGTTGCAGGACCACACTTACCATCAATAGTTGCGCCAACAGATTTTTGAAAATCTTTAACAGCTAACTCAGTGCGAGGACCATAGATTCCATCAACGCGGCCACAATCAAAACCCATCTCAGTTAAACGAGATTGCAAAGCAGCAATGTCATCACCGTGCATTAAAGGTGGTTCTTGCAAGTACAAAGAACGATCTCCGAGTTTCCACTGCGCCTCTTCTAAGGCACGCGCCGTGACCGCATCAACAAAACCCGTGACATCAAGGCCACGGGCTTGTTGAAATGAGCGGATCTCCGACTCGGTTAAATCTGACATGGATTTATACGAGGAAGCTTTCTAACTCTTTGAGTAGTGCAGGCTTTGGTTTTGCACCAACAATTTGCTTCACAACTTCGCCATTAACAAATACATACATAGATGGAATTGATGTAATTCCATACTTCATAGCAATCGCAGACTCTTCATCAGTGTTGAGCTTTACGATCTTTAGCTTTGCGCCATGCTCATCTGAGATTTCCTCAAGAATTGGCCCAACAGCACGGCATGGACCACACCATTCAGCCCAAAAATCAACCAAAACAGGGGTGCTGCTCTTGAGAACATCTGCATCAAATGATGCCGTTGTTACCTTGCTTGTTGCCATCGTATTGCTCCTTATTTGTGTGTTAGTTAAAGATTACTAGTGGGCTAAGAATTTTTCAGCATCCAGCGCTGCCGCGCAGCCTGACCCAGCTGCTGTGATTGCTTGGCGGTAGGTGTGGTCAACTAAGTCCCCGCAGGCAAAGACACCCTTAAGGTTGGTGCGAGTTGAGCGACCTTCACAGATCACATAACCCTCATTGTCTAGGGTGATTTGTCCTGCGATTAATTCACTACGAGGAATATGTCCGATCGCAACAAACAATCCTGTGAATGCTTGTTCTGATTCTGTGCCATCAACAGTGTTTCGAAGTTTTAATCCTTCAACCTTGTCAGCGCCAAGAACATCAATTACCTCTGTGTTCCATAGAAATTCAATCTTCGGATTAGCTTTCGCGCGCTCTGCCATAATCTTTGATGCGCGTAATGAATCACGACGGTGAATCAAAACTACCTTGTCAGCAAAGCGTGTTAAAAATGTTGCTTCCTCAACTGCCGAGTCTCCACCACCAACAACAGCAATTGTTTGTCCACGGAAAAAGAATCCATCACATGTGGCACACCATGAAACTCCGTGACCAGATAAACGCTTTTCATTAACCAAACCAATTTCACGATAAGCACTACCCGTAGCAAGAATTACAGTTTTAGCCTTCACTGTATTTCCTGAACCGTCTTTCAAAACCTTTATATCGCCCGATAAATCCATTTCAACAATGTCATCTGTAATTAACTCAGCACCAAAACGCTTAGCTTGTTTGCGCATACTGTCCATTAGGTCTGGACCCATCACACCATCTGTGAATCCTGGAAAGTTTTCAACCTCTGTTGTGTTCATCAGTGCGCCGCCTGCAGTGACAGAACCTTCGTAGATGATCGGATCTAACTGCGCACGAGCTGCATAAATCGCAGCGGTATATCCGGCAGGACCAGATCCAACAATTACAACGTTTCTTACTTCACTCACGATGCCCCCTAGGTCCTGAAATCTATTCGTTTTCTTCTGTTTTTGCTGAACGGCGACTAATTGAACTACCTAAGTGGCGAATCATGGAAATCTCTTCAATGTGAAGCGCCTTTGCCGCCAGGATGTAGGTAAAGAATGCGATCACCATCACAACTAAGAGTTCGCCGGCACGCGCAGCACGTGACATATCAAGTGCGAGCCAGGATATGTATTGGGTCATAGCAAACAATGGAAGCATCGCAAGAAGAGAAGCAATCAATAAACGTATGTGTTGGCCCAAGAATTCAGAGAGTGCAAGCTTGCCAATATGCTTTTTTAGTAAGCGTAAGGTTACAAATAACCCAACTAAATAACTTGCAGAAAATGCCACACCCAAACCAACTGTTATCCACTGTGTTTTCAAGGAGTATAAGAAGAAGTAAGACATTGCAACAGAGAAAATATTGATAACTACAATTGAGATAACTTGAGTTTTTGTATCTTCAAAAGCGTTAAAGCCTCTAATCAAAATCAGGTTGATAGAAAATGCAACCAAACCAAAGCTAAGTGCGGATAAAACATAACCGATATAGCGGGAATCATCATTAGAGATTCCAATGAAGATACTTTGTGTGATCAAAGGACCAAATAACAAGAATGCAACGGCGCTCGGAACAGTAATTACTCCAACCAAACGAACCGCTCTAATTAATTGTGCTTTAACTTCATCACGCTTGCCATCTAATGCAAGCTTTGAAATATGAGGCAAGATCGCAGTAATAATTGAAATCGTGACAATGGAATATGGCAACAACATAACAAAGTAGGCAAATGTGTATGGGGTGTAACCCACACCTGTTACAACACCTTCTTGCGCACTTCTAACCGCAGCAGTCGTTGCAACATTGACAGTTACTAAATAGCCAAGCTGTGAAATCAAAACATAAACCAAGGTCCAACCAGCCAAGTTAAATGATTTACCTAAACCAGAAACACCCAGCTTTGGTTTAATTGAGATTCCAAGTTTTTTAATGACTGGCACTAGAACTAATGCCTGAACGACGACGCTAAATGTCGTGCCCCAGCCGAGCAGTGCCACCTGGTTAGAGGTAATGCTGGAGATATCGATGCCTGGAGAAAAGATTAAAAATCCACCAAATAATGCGATTCCGACCAGGTTATTAGCTATCGGTGCCCACATCAGCGGCCCAAAAGAACCACGGGCATTTGCTACTTGGCCGAGCATCGTAAATAAACCAAGAAAGAAGATTTGTGGCAAGCAGTAGCGCGTAAAAGCGATTGCGATCTCTTGCTCAGTTTCAAAACCTGTTGTGAAAAACTCTGGTGCATATAAGCGAACTAGAGCTGGTGCAAAGAACATACCAAGTGAAACGAGAACAAGAAGAATGAGTGAAATGGTTGTAATAAGCCGTGAAGCAAAATCATCGCCGCCATCTTCGTGGTCAAAAGATCGCACCAGTTGTGGAATAAAGATTGCAGTTAGTGCGCCGCCAACGAGCAAGTTATACAAAATGTTTGGCATTGTGTTTGCAACGTTGTAGGTATCTGCAAGCAATGTTGTTCCGAGGACGGCAACAATTAAAATTCCGCGAACAAAACCGGTAATGCGAGAAATAATCGTGCCTAAAGCCATAATGCCCGAAGCGCGGAAGAGTTCGTTAGATTTCACTTAACCCTCCTTCGGACTCGACGGACACTCTGTGCCACACCTGCCAATAGAAGAAGTATGGCGGCACCTGTCGTAAACCAGGTAACACGGGAGTCAATAACAGTCGAATTTAAGGTCAGTGTTGCCTCTGGGACAATTTCACTACCTTCATCATCGGTGATCTGTGCCGTGACCGTTGTCTGGCCCGGTGCGATTACATCCACAACCATTTCAAGCTGCCTTTTAGATTGCGCTGGGATTGTTACAGCCTCAAAACTATCAACAACTACACGTGAATTAATTGGCAGCATTGAAATATTAATTGTCACATCAGCATCAAACTCATTAATAACAGTTACCGGTAACTTAACATTTGATGTTGTGATCTGGTACTTACCGCTATTTATGCGCAGTTTTCGAACCATTGCATCAACTGCTGAGCGGGCGCTGTATGAATAAAAATCACGGCTATCTTTATCCAGTTTTGGCGAGAGTAACTTAGAAAGCTGAGCTCGCAGAATGATTAATTCAGCATCATTAACAACCCTAGAGAGTTTTGTTAACGCTTTGCGATTGTCGCCATAGGCCTTTCGCAGCGGGAAACTAAGCCCAGATTTGCCAATACTCCACTCACCATTTGGCTCGCTACGCACTGTGCGACCCAGTGCTAGTTCTAATTGTGATTTACCAAAAGCGTAATAATTCTTTAATTCACTAGGTGCCAAACGCTTGGCAAGTGAAACATCTGGATTTCCGTATGCAAGTGCAACAACTTGTTGTCCATATGTAATTTGCCGAAGCTGTTTTAACCATGCAGCAGCAATTTCTTTGCCGGCAGGTGTTGCATCAGTTGCTAATGTGTAATCACCGGTCATTGCAATAACTTCGTCAATTAGCGCGGCGTCAATTACCCAAGTTTTGTTATTAGAGCGCGGGGTATATACCAATTGTCCAAGAGCACCTGATGGAGTTAACTCCTGTGCTAAATCATCATTTCTAAATTCGCCAGTAAATGTTTGATGGGCTATTGATGTAATTCGCACAATCGAACCCGCTGCTTTTGCAGGTGACAATGGAAGCAGGAGCAAAAGCATCACGAGAAGTGCGACTAATTTTTTCATAGGGCCAACTCTGCACTTTTGGCAATTAGCTTCTTTTCATCAGGGTATGCCAAACGATCAACAATTTCACCGAGAGGAAACCAAGAAACCTCGTCTACTTCACTTTCCTGAGCAAGCAATGTTCCGCCAACTTCTGCAAACATAAAGTGATGAACAGTTTTATGAATTCGCTTTCCACCCGCCATAAACCAAAAATCAATTACACCTAAGGATTTTGTAATAGATGAAGTAATTCCAGTTTCCTCAGCAACCTCACGAATAGCTGCTTGTTCTGGAGTTTCACCCTCTTCAATATGTCCTTTAGGCAAAGACCATAAAACTCGTTTTCCGCTGGCATCTTTGTGGTCGTAACGACCAATGAGTAAACCCATCGTGCCGGTTGTATCAATGACTAAACCGCCTGCACTGACCTCATCAACTCTTTTTGCATAGGGCCGTTTTACCTCAGCGCGCTTCGGTTGAGCGCTCTTCTGAGCAGTGTTTTGTGTCTGTGGTTGTGGGCCGCGATTACCGGAGCGCTTACGCTTCCGCTTTTTCTTCGTACCTTCGCTGCCCGCACCAGGTGCCGGGATCATGGAGCAAGGGTAGTGCTTTAACCTTACTTATTGTGAGCACAGCATTAGGCGCCGCAGGAGAGTTAGCGATCCGTTCATTAGTTGAACGAGCACCGCTTGCAAGCTCCTTAGCCCAAGCCTTTAAGGCCAAGGGGTTTACCTTGGCATTGGTTGGCGGACCTGTGCGTGATGCAATTCTTGGGCGTCTTGGAAATGATTTAGATTTCACAACCAATGCGCACCCATTAGAAACAAAAAAGATTTTGCAAGAGTGGGCAGAAAATATTTGGGATACGGGAATTGCTTTTGGAACAGTTGCAGGAAAACGTGGTGATACAACTGTTGAAGTAACAACCTATCGCACCGAAAGTTATGATCCTGATTCTCGCAAACCAGAAGTTGAGTACGGACAGACAATTGATGGTGATTTATCACGTCGTGATTTCACTGTTAATTCAATGGCACTTGAATTAACTGGAGAGAAACCACAGTTCATCGATCCATTTAATGGTTTGCAAGATTTAGCAGCCAAGCTTTTGCGCACACCCGGCAAACCTGGTGATTCTTTTAACGATGACCCATTGCGGATGATGCGTGCTGCACGTTTTGCTTCACAACTAGGTTTTGAGATTGCTCCAGATGTTCTTGTTTCGATGAAAGATCTAGCACATCGCATCAGCATTATTTCGGCAGAACGCATTCGTGATGAATTCATAAAGATGTTGATGTCACCTAACCCCCGCACTGGAATAACAATTTTGGTTGACACAGGTTTAGCCGATTTAGTTCTGCCTGAAATTCCAAAACTGCGATTAGAAGTTGATGAGCACCATCACCATAAAGATGTCTATGAACACTCCATCACAGTTCTAGAACAAGCGATCGAACATGAAGATCGTCTAGGTGGACCAAACCTTGTAATTCGCCTTGCTGCGTTATTACATGACATTGGAAAACCAAAAACCCGTGCCTTTATTGAAGGCGGCGGTGTTTCCTTCCACCACCACGAGGTTGTTGGTGCACGCCTTGCAAAGAAACGTTTAGAAGCGCTGCGCTTTGATAATGACACTATTGATGCGGTGGAGCTATTAACAACGCTGCACCTTCGTTTTCACGGTTATGGTGAGGGTGAATGGACTGATTCTGCTGTGCGCAGATATGTGCGAGATGCCGGTGATTTCATCACCCATTTACATGTTTTAACCCGCGCCGATTGCACAACACGCAATAAAACAAAGGCCGCGCGCCTTGCTGCCACATATGACTCTCTAGAAGCACGCATTGCTGTGTTGATGGAGCAAGAAGAGTTGTTAAAGATTCGCCCTGATCTAGATGGCGCACAAGTTATGCAATTACTTAACTTAAAACCTTCACGTGAAGTGGGCCAAGCAATGGATTTCTTGCTTGAACTTCGGTTAGAAGAAGGTCCAATTGGTGAAGAAGCTGCAACAAAGGCGCTTCTTGCTTGGTGGGCTAGTAGGTAGCATAAAACTTTGCTGGTCTAAGAACAATGAAAGCAATCAGTAAGTAAGCACCTGACACAGCAAGTGGCACTATTCGAGACAAGCCCGAAGGTGGCAGCAATAGTGCGGCAATTAAACCACCGCTAACGATCGCACCGTTTACAACGACATCATAAACAGCAAAAACTCGACCACGGTGATAGTCATCAACTTTTGATTGCACTAATGCATCATTTGTAACTTTAATGTTCTGGCCAAAAAACGCGGTAAGAAAAGCGGTGGCGCTTAATCCAATTTCTGTTTGTGAAGCGGCAAGAATGAGTGGTGAACAAGCACTAGCGATCATCGCAAACTTAATCCAACGGTGTCTTCCAAAGCGCGCAACACCGTAAGGGGCTAGAAACGCGCCTAAGAAAAGACCAACTCCAGCAATACTTAACGCAATACCAAAGCCTTGTAATCCAGCTTCTGGTTTAGATGGATCGTTAAATGTGTTTCGCTCTAATAATAAAGCGGTCAAAGTTAAAG